>NZ_JBFBHG010000003.1:0-194645 GCF_040685095.1 Microbacterium sp. NPDC089189 | reverse complement strand
GCCTTGACGTCTCCCCCTTCTCTGACCCGCGTCACACCCCCCCGGCGCCGAGACGGCGGGTTTAACCCACGGTCTCGGCGCGAAAGTGCTGTCTCGCGGGTCGGGTGGGTCAGCGGGCTCCGAGCAGGTGCTCGGTGGCGAGCTGCTGCAGACGGACGAAGCCGAAGCCCTGACCCCCAAAGTACGCGGATGCGTCGAAGTCCTCGTAGGCGGCGCGGTCGGCGAGGAGGTCGTCGTAGCTCTCGCCGGCGCCGAGCGTGGGCTGCGACAGCTCGGGAACGCGGGATGCGGCGAGCGCCTCCTGCACCTCGGGGTCGGCGCGGAAGGCCGCAGCGCGCTCCTTCAGCAGCAGGTAGGTGCGCATGTTTGCGGCGGCCGAGTCCCAGACCCCGGTCTCGTCCTCCGTGCGGCTCGGCTTGTAGTCGAAGTGACGCGGCCCCTCGTAGGCGGGCACACCACCGGGGCCGCCGTTCTCGAGCAGGTCGACGAGCGCGAACGCGTTGTGCAGGTCGCCGTGACCGAAGACGAGGTCCTGGTCGTACTTGATGCCCCGCTGGCCGTTGAGATCGATGTGGTAGAGCTTGCCGTGGTACAGCGCCTGGGCGATGCCGGCGGCGAAGTTGAGACCCGCCATCTGCTCGTGGCCGACCTCGGGGTTGAGGCCGACGAGCTCGGGACGCTCGAGCGAGTCGATGAACGCCAGCGCGTGGCCGAGCGTGGGCAGCAGGATGTCGCCGCGCGGCTCGTTCGGCTTCGGTTCGATGGCGAAGCGGATGTCGTAGCCCTTGTCGGTGACGTAGTCGCCGAGCAGGTTGACGGCCTCGCGGTAGCGCTCGAGCGCAGCGCGGATGTCCTTCGCGCTGTCGTACTCGGCGCCCTCGCGACCGCCCCACATGACGAAGGTCTTCGCGCCCAGCTCGGCGGCGAGGTCGATGTTGCGCAGCACCTTGCGCAGCGCGAAGCGCCGCACCTGGCGGTCGTTCGAGGTGAAACCGCCGTCCTTGAAGACGGGCGCCGAGAACAGGTTGGTGGTGACCATCGGCACGATCACACCCGTGTCGGCGAGCACACCCTTGAGACGGTCGATCTGGTGCTGACGCTCGGCATCGGTCGAGCCGAACGCGAACAGGTCGTCGTCGTGGAACGTCAGGCCGTAGGCGCCGAGCTCAGCGAGCTTCTCCACGGCGTGCACGACGTCGAGCGCCGGACGGGTGGGGCCGCCGAACGGGTCCGCACCGTTGTAGCCGATGGTCCAGAGGCCGAACGAGAACTTGTCGGCGGGTGTGGGGGTGGGCATGACGCTCCTTCGCGAGGGTCCCGACACGGGATGTATATGTTGTTGATCGCAACTTACTACACTGTTGTCATGGACGCCATGGGGATGCGGCAGCGCAATCTGTCTCGGATGCTCGAACTGCTGCACCGCGAGGGCTCGCTCTCGCGCGCCGCCCTCACCGAGGCCACGGGGCTCAACCGGTCGACGACGGCGGCTCTCGTCGCCGAACTGGCCGGTCAGCGGCTGGTTCGCGAAGATCCTCCCGATCCCTCGCGCCGCGCCGGTCGCCCCTCTCCGATCGTCGCCGTCACCCCCCATGCCGTCGTGATCGCGGCGAACCCCGAGGTCGACGCGATCGTGGTCGCGGCGGTCGCGCTCGATCGCACCGTGCTGGCCCGCCACCGTGTGGCGTTCGCCGCTCCCCCGACGCCCGCCGACACCGTCGCGCTGCTCGCCGAGCTCGTCGCGCAGTGGCGCGACGGCGAGCTGGCGGACCACCGGATCGTCGGCATCGGGCTCGCCGTGCCCGGACTCGTCCGCGCCGAGGACGGCGTCGTCCGCGACGCCCCGCACCTGGGATGGCGTGACGTGCCGCTGGCCGCGCAGGTGCGGCAGGCGACGGGGCTGCCGACCGCCATCGGCAACGACGCGAGCCTCGGCGCGCTCGCCGAGCACCGGTACGGCGCGGCGGTCGGTGCGGCCGACGTCGTCTACCTCAACGGCGGCGCCAGCGGCATCGGCGGCGGGCTGATCGTCGGCGGCATCCCGCTCGGGGGCGCGGGCGGGTACGCGGGCGAGTTCGGCCAGAACAGACCCGGCATCGAAGACCCCGCCGATCGCCGTGTGCCGGGCGGGGTACTGGAGGACGAGGTGAACCGGGCCCGGCTGCTCGATGCGCTCGGCCTCGACGCCGCCGACGAGCCGACACTGTCGGCGGCACTGCTCGACGCGACGGATGATCGCGTCACGGCCGAGACGACACGGCAACGCCGGATCCTGGCGACGGCGCTCGCCAACGCGGTCAACGTGCTCAATCCGGATGTGGTCGTGCTCGGCGGTTTCCTCGCCTCGCTCGCCGGCATGGACCTGGGCGACCTCGGCGCGGCCGTCCGCGCGCAGGCGATGCCGGCCTCCGCCGAGCGTCTGGAGCTGCGATCGGCCTCGCTCGCCGAGGACCGTCTCCTCGTCGGCGCGGCGGAGCTCGCCTTCGCCCCGCTGCTGGCCGACCCGCTCCAGCCGACGGGCGCCTGAACCCCCGAGCCGGTACTCAGCGCGGCGGCGCGGTCGTCGCGCGGGCCACGAGTCGGGTCGGCAGCCGGATGTGGGTCTGGTCCGGCGTCTCGCCGCCGAGCAGGGCGAGGACGAGCTCGGTCGCGACGGCGCCGAGGCGCTGCATCGGCTGACGCACGGTCGACAGCGGCACGGCGGCCCGCGAGGCCTCGGGCACGTCGTCGAAGCCGACGACCGAGAGGTCGTGCGGCACCGAGAAGCCCCGCTCCTGCGCCACATCGATGATCGACAGCGCCGAGAGGTCGTTCGCCGCGAAGATGGCGGTCGGCGGATCCTCGAGCGACAGCATCCGCAGGGCCGCATCGCGGGCGATGTCGCCCTCGTAGCGCCCCACCCCGACGAGCGCGGGATCGAGGGCGATGCCGGCTTCCGCGAGGGCGGCACGATAGCCGGCGTCGCGCGCCGTGGCGGAGCGCAGGTCGGGGCGGCCGGCGATGAACCCGATACGCCGGTGGCCGAGCTCGACCAGGTGACGCACGGCTTGCTGCGCTCCCCCGAAGCTGTCGGACTCGACGGTGGGGAGATCGGCGCGCCCGGTGTGGGGATCGATCGCGACGATGGGCACGTCGGAGGTGACGTTGACGATAGTCGGGGTCACCATGATCGCGCCGTCGATGAGCGTGCCGCTCAGCCTGCTGAGGGATCGGCGCTCCCACCCCGCGCCGTCGCGATGGGAGCCACTGTAGGCGAGCAGGTCGTACGGGGTCTCGGCGAGCGCGCGTCCGACGCCCTTGAGCACCTCGGCCGAGAAGGGCTCGAAGTCGGCCACGAGCACCCCGATGACACCGGTGCGGCGCGAGCGCATGCTGCTGGCGACGAGGCTGGATTCGTAGCCCAGCGCGTCGACGTGGTGCATGACGCGCGCCATGGTCTCCGGCGCCACCCCGTACCGGCCGTTGACGGCCTTGGAGACGGTCGCGACCGACACCCCTGCAGCCTCGGCCACATCGTGGATCGTCACGCGTCGTGTCATGCCCGGGAGCCTAGCCCCCTGGAAAAGGTTTTCGAAAACGTTTGACACCCCGAAGGGGCGTTGCGACACTGACTGCGCCCCGGACCTCCGGGAGCATCGCACGGCAGCCGGTCGGGGCAGCGACGCCCGACGCCGTCGTGCTTCCTACCGCACACCGCCCGTCGAACCGGGCGACTCGATGAAGAGAACAGGGTGGAATCACATGAGAACCAGCAGAATCGTCCTCGGCGCGGCAGCACTCGCCGTCGGGGCACTCGCACTCGCCGGATGCAGCGGCGGCTCGTCGGGCACGGACGCGGACGGCAACGTCACGCTCACCTTCTGGCACAACTCGACCACGGGCGACGGCAAGCAGTACTGGGAGGACACGGCCGCGGCCTTCGAGGCCGCCAACCCCGGCGTCACGATCGAGATCCAGTCCGTGCAGAACGAGGAGATGGACGGCAAGCTCCAGACGGCCCTGAACGCCGGCGACGCCCCCGACGTGTTCATGGCCCGCGGCGGCGGCAAGCTCGCCGACGTCGTCAAGGCCGGTCAGGCGATGGATCTCACCGAGGGCCTCACCCAGGCGACGAAGGACGCGGTGGGCGGGTCGCTCTCGGCGTTCGCCCTCGACGGCAAGAACTACGGCGTCCCGGTCGCCGTCCTCCCCTCCGGCATCTTCTACTCAGCCGACCTCTTCTCCGAGGCCGGCGTGTCCGCCCCTCCCGCCACCATCGACGACCTCGAGGCCGCCGATGCGCAGCTGCGGGATGCCGGGATCGCCCCGATCGCCGTCGGCGCGAAGGACGCCTGGCCCGCCGCGCACTGGTACTACAACTTCGCGCTGCGCGCCTGCTCGCAGGACACCCTCGACGAGGCGGCGAGCAGCCGGTCGTTCGACGACGCCTGCTGGCTGACCGCGGGCGAGAATCTGCAGTCGTTCATCGAGACCGAGCCCTTCACCGACGGCTTCCTGACCACGACCGCTCAGCAGGGCGCGGGTTCGTCCGCGGGCCTGCTCGCCAACCACCAGGCGGCGATGGAGCTGATGGGCGCGTGGAACCCGGGCGTCATCACCGACCTGACCCCCGACAAGGCACCGCTGGCCGACCTGAAGTGGTTCCCCTTCCCGGAGGTTCCGGGCGGCGACGGCGAGGCGGGCGCGATGATGGGCGGCGTCGACGGCTTCAGCTGCTGGGTCAACGCTCCCGCCGAGTGCGTGGACTTCCTCAACTTCATCGTCGAGAAGGACAACCAGGAGGGCTACGCCGACGCGTTCAAGACCCTCCCCGCATCCGTCGAGGCGCAGGGCGTCGTGGCCGATCCGGCACTGGTCGACGTCCTGGCCGCCTACAACGAGGCGCCGTACGTGGTCGTCTGGCTCGACACGCTCTACGGACAGAACGTCGGCAATGCGCTGAACGTCGCCGTCGTCGACATGTTCGCGGGCAAGGGCGATGCGCAGGACATCGTCGACGCCGTGAACGCCGCGGCCGCGAAGTCCTGAGGGAGCACCCCATGGCTTCCGTCCGTGAAGACGTGATCCCCGTCGCCGATCCGGCGGAAGTCCCCCTCGCGGCCGGGGGCGGTGCCCTCACACCGCCCCCGGCCCCGGGCACCCGTCGCCGCCGCGAACGCTGGGCCATCCGCGGCGAGCTCGCGATCCTGCTCGGCCCCGCGCTCATCGTGTTCGTCGCCTTCGTCATCCTGCCCGTCGCGCTGGCCGCCTACTACGGCTTCTTCAGCTGGTCGGGCTACGGCGCCCCCACCGACTTCGTCGGCATCCGCAACTACGTGACGATCCTCACCGACAGCGCCTTCCACGAGGCGCTCGGGCACAACGCGTTCATCGTGGTGATGTCGCTGATCCTCCAGGGCCCGATCGCGATCGGTCTGGCGCTGCTGCTGAACCGCAAACTCCGGTTCCAATCGCTCATCCGGGTGCTGATCTTCGTGCCGTACGTGATCTCCGAGGTCGTCGTCGGCCTGGGCTGGAGCCTCATGCTGCAGTCCAACGGTGCGGTGAACGGCCTGCTCGAGAAGCTCGGGCTCGGCGCGCTCACCGCCGACTGGATCTCCGATCCGGCACTCGCGATCTGGACGCTGATGGTCATCATCACGTGGAAGTACATCGGCTTCGCCGTCATCCTCTTCCTCGCGGGACTCCAGGGGATCCCCGAGGAACTGTCGGATGCGGCGGCGATCGACGGCGCCTCGTACTGGCAGATCCAGCGCTACATCGTGCTGCCCCTCATGGGGCCGACCATCCGCATCTGGGCGTTCCTGTCGATCATCGGCTCGCTGCAGCTCTTCGACCTGGTCTGGATCATCTGGGGCCAATACGTGGCCTCGACCGCCGGCACCTCGACCATGGCGACCTACATGGTGGCCAACGGCCGCAACGCCGGCAGCTTCGGCTACGGCAGCGCCGTCGCCGTTGTGATGTTCCTCATCTCGCTCGCCATCGCGTTGATCTATCAGCGCTACGTCCTGCGCCGCGACACCGCGGGCGCCGTCACGGGAGGAGCGAAATGACCGCCACCGCCGCCCTCATCGCGCCGGGCGCTCGCCGCCGGCCGCCCGCCGGTCATCGGCCGTCCCGCTCGTACGCGATCTACTTCGTCGCGTTCGTGCTGGTCGCGCTCATGCTCGCGCCGGTGGCGTACATCGTGCTGGGAGGGTTCCGCTCCAACTCCGAGATCACCCTCGATCCGTCGGGCCTCCCGGTCGTCTGGAACATCGGCAACTACCTCGACGTGCTCGCCAGCGGCGTGTTCTGGCGTCAAGTCGGCAACTCCGCCATCGCCGCGCTCGCGACGACCGCGTTCGTGGTCACGCTCGGGCTCATGGCGGCGTACGCGCTCTCGCGCTACTCGTTCCGCGGCCGCGGCGCCTACTACGCCCTGTTCACGGCGGGGCTCATGTTCCCCATGACGGTCGCGATCACGCCGCTCTACATCCTCGTGCGCGATCTGGGGCTCATGAACTCCCTCGCGGGCGTCATCGTGCCCCAGATCGCCTTCGCCCTGCCGATGACGATCATCATCCTCGTGCCGTTCCTCGGCGCCATCCCCGCCGAACTGCAGGAAGCGGCATCGATCGACGGATGCGGCCGGCTCGGCTTCTTCTGGCGGATGGTACTGCCGCTCGCGGTTCCGGGCGTCATCACCGTCGGCATCCTCGCCTTCATCGGAAGCTGGAACTCCTACATGCTCCCCCTCTTCATCCTCAACAACGAGGCCGCCTTCACACTGCCGCTGGGCACGCAGGCGTTCGCATCGCAGTACTCGGTCGACACCGCGAAGGTGCTCGCCTTCACCTCGCTGTCGATGATCCCCGCGCTCGTGTTCTTCAGCCTCTTCGAACGTCGCATCGTCGGCGGGCTGACCGGGGCGGTGAAGGGCTGATGTCGATCGAACAGGATGCGGCGGTGACCGCGGCCAGCGCCCGCGTCGTCGACCTGCTGGCACAGATGACGCTCGACGAGAAGCTCGCGCAACTCGTGGGGTTCTGGGTCGATCAGGGCGACGAGGTCGTGGCCCCGATGGCCGGCGAGATGGCCTCGTCGACCCGGTACGCGGATGCGGCAGCGCACGGCATCGGCCACCTCACGCGCGTGTACGGCACACGCCCCGTCGTGCCCGCCGAGCGCGCCGCCTGGCTGCGCTCGGAGCAACGACGCCTGCGCGCCGAGACGCGGCTCGGCATCCCCGCCCTGGTGCACGAGGAATGCCTCACCGGCCTCGCCGCGTGGCAGGCCGCCACCTTCCCGACCCCGCTCGCCTGGGGCGCGGCGTTCGATCCGGAGCTCGTCGCCGAGGTCGCCGAGGCGATCGGCGCGTCGATGCGCGCGCTGGGCGTGCACCAAGGCCTCGCACCGGTGCTCGACGTCGTGCGCGACCCCCGGTGGGGGCGCGTCGACGAGTGCATCGGCGAGGACCCCTACCTCGTCGGCACGATCGGCACCGCCTACGTCCGCGGTCTGCAGGATGCGGGTGTGCACGCGACCCTCAAGCACTTCGTCGGCTACTCCGCGTCACAGGCGGGACGCAACCATGCCCCGGTGCACGCGGGGCGCCGGGAGCTGCAGGATGTGTTCCTGCCGGCGTTCGAGATGGCCGTGCGGGACGGCGGCGCGCGGAGCGTCATGAACTCCTACGCGGAGATCGACGGGGCCCCCGTGGCCGCGTCGGCCGAGCTGTTGACCGGCCTGCTGCGCGACGACTGGGGCTTCGACGGCGTCGTCGTCTCGGACTACTTCTCGGTCGCGTTCCTCGAGACGATGCACCGGGTCGCCGCGGACCGCGGCGAGGCGGCGGCGCTCGCTCTGGCCGCGGGCATCGACGTCGAGCTGCCTACCGGCGACGCCTACCTCGAGCCGCTCGCCGAGCGCGTGCGCGACGGCCGCGTCCCGGTCGCCGACGTCGACCGGGCGGTTCTGCGAGTGCTCGCACAGAAGGAGGAGCTGGGACTCCTCGACGAGACGTTCGACGAGCCGGCACCCGCATCCATCGACCTCGACACGCCTCACCACCGTGCACTCGCGCGACGGCTCGCCGAGGAATCGATCGTGCTGCTGTCTAACGACGGCGTGCTGCCGCTCGCCCCACCGGAGCGCATCGCGCTCATCGGGCCGAACGCGGATGCGGCGGCGGCGCTGATGGGCTGCTACTCGTTCGTCAACCATGTGCTCGCCCACCACCCGGGCGTCCCCGCAGGATTCGAGATCCCGACGCTCCGCGAGGCGCTCGGCGCGCGGTTCCCCGATACGGCCATCGACCGCGTCGAAGGCTGCGCGGTTGAGGGCGATGATCGTTCGGGCTTCGCCGACGCCGTCGCCACGGCACGCGCCGCATCCGTCGCCATCATCGCCGTCGGCGACCGCGCCGGGCTGTTCGGTCGCGGTACCGTCGGCGAGGGAAACGACACCGAGACGCTCGACCTGCCGGGCGTCCAGCGCGAACTCGTCGAAGCCATCGTCGCCACCGGCACACCCGTCGTGCTGGTGGTCCTCTCCGGTCGGCCGTACGCCATCGGATGGGCGCTCGACGGCGAGACGGTGCCCGCCGCCGTGCTGCAGGCCTTCTTCCCGGGCGAAGAAGGCGCCACCGCCGTGGCGGCGATCCTCTCCGGAGACTCCTCGCCCTCGGGTCGACTCCCCGTCTCTCTCCCGCGCTCGGCCGGGGCACAGCCCTTCGGCTATCTGCATCCGCCCCTCGGTGGGCCGAACGCCATCACGAGCGCCGACAGCACGCCGGTGCGCCCGTTCGGGTTCGGCCTCTCGTACACCCGATTCGCGCACCGCGATCTGCGGGTCGACGACGACGCGACGACGTCGGCGGGGTTCCGCGCTCGCGTCCGCGTGGAGAACGTCGGCGCCCGCGCCGGCGTCGAGGTCGTGCAGCTGTACGCGCACGACCCCGTCGCCTCGCTCACGCGTCCCGTCGCGCAGCTGGTCGGCTACGCCCGGGTCGCGCTCGAACCCGGTGAGGCGGCCGTTGTCTCGTTCTCGGTGCCCGCCGCCCGTCTCGCGTTCTCGGACCTGACGTACCGACGGGTCGTCGAGCCGGGACGGATCGAGGTGTGGACCGGCCCCTCGTGCGCCGTGCGCGCAGCCGAGAGCGCGGTCGCTCTCACCGGCGACGTCCACGCGATCACCGCGCGCGACGAACGCCTGACGACCGTGGCGGTCGGGCACGTCGGCTCGTCCTGACGCACGGCGGGCGCCGACCCGTCAGACGCATGCGGCCTCGGATCCCAGCGCCGTCTGCAGGCGGGCGCGTGCCCGTGCGTGCCTGCTGCGCACGGTCGCGGCGTTCATCTTCAGCACGCGGGCCGCCTCGACCAGGGAGAAACCGTCCCAGTAGACGAGACGGATGATCTCCTGGTCGATCTCCTCCAGCCGCGCGATGGCCTCGCGCACGTCAGGGTGGTCGTCGTCCGACGGCGCACCGCTGCTGCGCAGATGGTCGGCCAGCCGCTCGGCGAGCGCTCGTCGCCGTGTGCCCGACCGATGGTTCTGCGAGAGCACACGCCGTGCGATGCCGAACATCCACATCCGCGCCTCGGTCGGATCGACGGGCAGGGAGCGCGCCTTGCGCCACACCACGACGAGCGTCTCGCCAAGCAGATCCGCCGCGTCCTCCCTGACCGGCGTCCTGCGGACGAAGTAGTCGAGCAGCGCACCGGACTCCCTCCGCACCGCGGCCGCCACACGATTCGCCTCGGTCCCGGGTGTCTCCGTGGACCGGTCGGCGCTCAATGCAGCTCTCCCGTGCAGGTCGATTCGATGCCCATGCCGCCGTTGAGGAACAGATCGTCGGGCGCACCCGCCATCAGCGCGTCGTTCTCCGCCACCTGCCACGGCGAGATGCCGCCGACGGCTTCGATCTCGAGCGCACGGTCGTAGATCCGCTGCCCCACGCCGTCCCAGTCCTGCGCGCGCATGTACTCGACGGCCTCGACGTTCGTCTCCACGTAGTTCATCTCGCCGTTGAACATCTCGATGGAGCACTCGATCTCGCGTCCCGTGTCTGTGACGTAGGAGACCGGGATCTCGAAATCAGGCACCAACCGCGGATCCGTGCCCGCCGTCGAGGCGAAGGCGAACACCGGCACCGCCAGCACCGGCACCGCCACCCATGACAGGCGCCGGATGCGACGGCCCCGTGTCGCCGTGACCCGAGCGGCGAGGGCGATGCGGTCGAGCTCCCCCGTGACGCCCGGATCGTCGGATGCCCCGCGTGGGGCGCTTCGGCGCAGCAGCGTGTCGATCGGCGACGTGTCCATGTCTCTCCTCTGGTCGTGTCTACACCCGGTACATGGCCGGCACGGCGAGGAACGTTGCACTCGCCCGCGAGGGATCCGAGCGCTAGATTCGGGGCGGGGATGGGGGGACGCATATGACGCACGTCACGAGTCCGTTCGCGGGATCGTTCGCGAAGAACGCGGATCGGGAGTACACCGTCCGCGGCATCGTCGGGCAGGCGCCGGCCGGCGGCGCGGACGTGGGCGAGGTGCTCGCCGCGGTCGGCCCGGTGAAGAACACCGACACGGCGGGCTGGGCGCGCGCCTGGCGCGATCTCGGTGAGCGCGTCGACCGGTATGCCGTGGAAGCCACCGGCCCGACCGCGCGGTGGGCGTCGCTGCGTGCCGCGAACTACCTGGCGGTCGCCGCCGACGCGGCGGGCGCCGCGGACGACGACGCCGCCGCATCCGATCTCTTCTCGGCGCACCGCGCGGCGTGGGAGCGGTTCGCCGCCGCGCTGCCCACCCCCGCGGAGCGCGTCGACGTGCGCCTCGACGACGCCGTCATGCCCGGGTTCTTCTTCCGGGGCGGGCCCGGAGCCCGCAGCACCGTCGTGTTCGTGAACGGCAGCGACGGATCCGTCAGCGGGCTGTGGGGCACGGGCGTCGCCGCGGCCCTCGAGCGCGGCCATCACGCCTACGTGTTCGACGGCCCCGGCCAGCAGTCGATGCTCATCGACCAGGGCGTGCCGTTCCGGCCGGACTGGGAGAACGTGCTCCGTCCGGTCGTCGACGCGCTCGTCGCGCGGCGGGATGTGGATGCGGGGCGTCTCGTGGTCTGGGGCATCAGCCAGGCGGGCTATTGGGTTCCCCGCGCGCTCTCGTCCGAGCATCGCTTCGCCGCGGCGATCGTCGATCCCGGGGTCGTCGACGTGTCGACATCCTGGTTCGACCACATCCCGGCCTCGCTCGTGCGGCTCCTCGACGCGGGCAAGGACGCACGGTTCGACAACGAGATGGCCCTGGGCATGCGGGTGTCGCCGGGCACCGCCGCGACCTGGGCCTTTCGCGCGCGCCCCCTCGGGACGACGGGATACGCGGCGACGCTGCGGCGGATCCGCGAGTTCGCCCTGACGGACGAGCAGGCGGCGGCGATCACGACGCCGCTGCTGATCACGTCGCCCGAGGAGGAGCAGTTCTGGCCCGGTCAGTCGGCGAGACTCGCCGAGATGACGCCGGCGGTCTCACAGGTCATCTCATTCACGGCGGCGGAAGGCGCCGCCGGTCACTGCGAGCCGCTCGCGCGGACCCTCGTGCACGAGCGCGTGCTCGACACTCTCAGCGCAGTGATGGCCAGATGAGGCTGACGTCTCGCGGCACGAGCTCACCGTCGATCACGTCGATTCCCGGGACGGCCTCGTAGTGAGGCTCATCCGGATGCGGGTCGATTTCTCGTTCCTGGGGCCATGAGGTCATGGGGGGACACCTCCAACGGATGACACCACCCTGCACGAGCACGGCCGGAACGGCGCGAGGCCTTGACACTCCCCGAACGGGGGTCTATCGCGTCAGCCCAGGTGCTCGACCGGCTCGTCCGGCGGTTCGGGCACGATCGAGAGCCCGCTGGGGCCGGATGCCGCGAGCATCAGGTCTTCGACCCACGCGCGGTTGACCTTGGGCTGACGCGACCCGTAGAAGTGGAACTGGAGCGGCACGGCGGGGTGCACCCAGAAACTACGACGACCGCTTCCGTCGCCCACCTCGACGTCGAACATGAACGGTTCGCCGCGGCGAAGCTTGTTCATGATCACGATGCGCAGGTGCGCCAGCGTCCGGTCTTCGATCTCCACCGCGTTGCCGCCGGTGTCATAGATGAATCGCCCCACGGGTCGAGCATATGTCAGCCGTCGCCGAGAAAAGGACGGGTGGCCTCTCGGCGATAGCGCCGGTCGCGGCTAGGGTGGCGGCATGGGAACGATCCACTACGGCGGCGGCGCGACTCCGATCCACATCGAGGATCGCGCACTCGCGCACCTGAAAGTGGTCATCGCGACCAAGCTGCGACGGGGCGAGAGCTTCACGCTCTCGTGGCGTCACCCCGAGGATCAAGAGCACGGCCGCAGCACCATCTGGCTGCACCCCTCGATCCCGCTCCGTTTCGTCTTCGACGACCCGGAGCCCGCGACGCTCAGCCGCGAGTGGATCGAGGAGCTCGCCAACTCCGCCAACTCCTCGGGCGGCATCATGCTCGTCTCCGAGCACTTCGACACCGAGTCCGCGCAGCCCGTGGAGTCCTGAGCGCCGCTCAGACCCCGACGCGCACCAGCATCTTGCCGGTGTTCGCTCCGCGCATCATGTCGAGGAAGGCATCGACGGTGTTCTCGATGCCGTCGACGATCGTCTCGTCGTAGGCGATGCGCCCCTGCGAGAACCACTCCGTCATCCGCGCCCGGAACTCGGGCGCGAGGTCGCGGTGGTTGCCCACCGTGAAGCCGCGCAGCATGAGCGAGCGGGTGATGATGTTGGTCATGTTGCGCGGGCCGACCGGCTCATCCTCCGTGTTGTAACCGGCGATCGCGCCGCAGAGAGCCGCCCGGCCCCCGTCGCGGAAGGCGCCGAGAGCCGCCTCGAGGTGGTCGCCGCCCACGTTGTCGAAGTACACGTCGATGCCGTCGGGCGCGGCCGCGGCGAGCTGTTCTGCCACAGAACCGTCGTGGTAGTCGAACGCGGCGTCGTAGCCGTAGACCTCGACCAGACGCGCGACCTTCTCGGGCGTGCCCGCCGAACCGATGACCCGGCCCGCGCCGAGGAGCTTCGCGATCTGACCGACGGCCGTGCCGACGGCGCCCGCCGCACCCGAGACGAAGACCGTGTCGCCGGGCTGGAGGTGCGCGATCTCGGTGAGTCCGACGTAGGCCGTGAGCCCCGTCATCCCCAGCATCCCGAGGAGCAGCGAATGCGGCACGCCGGGCGTCTCGGGCACCACGCGGAAGCCCGCGGCGTCCTCCTGCACGACATCGCGCCATCCGAAGTCGTGCATCACGAGCGCGCCGACGGGCACGTCGTCGGATGCGGAGGCGACCACGCGGCCGACGGAACCGCCGGTCATGGTCTCGCCGAGGCGGAACGGCGGCACGTAGCTCTTGACGTCGTTCATCCGCCCGCGCATGTACGGGTCGACCGAGAGGTACTCGTTCTCGACGCGCACCTGCCCGGGGGCGAGGTCGCCGTAGGTCACCTGGACGGTGCGGAAGTCCTCGGCGGTGGGCCACCCGGTGGGGCGGGAGACGAGCTGGATCTGGGTGCTGATGGCGGAGGTCATCGGGGTCCTTTCGGGGGGAGGGGTCAGAGCGCGAGGCCGACGGCGAGCAGGACGATGCCCGCGAGCGGCGGCACGAGCTGGATGAGGGCGGCGCGCGCCTTCGACGGGCTCGACAGGATCAGGACGAGGCCTGCCGCGACCATGGATCCCGCGCCGACGAAGACGAGCGTGGCCCCCACAGCGGCGTGTCCGACGGCGAACAGCACGATGCCCAGCGCGATGGCGATGGCGAGGAAGAGGTTGTAGAAGCCCTGATTGAAGGCGAGCGAGCGCGTGAGCTGCGCCTCTTCCTCGCTGCGGATGCCGAAGGTGCGGCGGGCACGCGCACCGGTCCAGGCGATGGACTCGAGCCAGAAGATGTAGACGTGGATGAGGGCGGCGAGGCCCGTGAGGATGAGACCGGCGACGATCATGGTGTGCTCCCGACTTCTGTAACGATCTTTCCACTATATACTGAGACGACCGTTACACAACAGGAGAGCGCATGGGCCGTCCACAGGGTTTCGACACCGAGCAGGTCGTGCGCGCCGCCCGGACCGTGTTCTGGCGCCAGGGTTATGAGAGCGCATCGGTGCCCGAGCTGGAACGGGCGACCGGCCTCGCGCGGTCGAGCCTGTACCACGCCTTCGGCTCGAAGCGCGGGCTCTTCGACGCCGCGGTCGACAGCTACCTGACCGAGGTCGTCCGCCCCCGCCTCGCGCCTCTTCTGGTCGAGGACGTCGCGCCGACGGCCCTGCACGACTACCTGACGGGGCTGCGCGCGGCCCTGGCCGTTCCCCGTTCCCCCGCCGGCGAGAACGGATGCCTGCTCGTCAACACGGCGGGATCCCCCCTCGCACTCGACGCCGCCGTGGCCGAGCGCGTGTCGGCGTATCGAGCCGAGCTGCGCCACGCGTTCGCCCGCGGCGCCGCCGCCCGGAACCCCGCAGCATCCGCGGCCGAGATCGACCGCCTGGCCGACACGTGCACCGCCCTGGTGGTCACGGCCTTCGCCATGACCCGGGTCGACAACGCCGCCGCCCTCGGCGCGCTCGACACCGCGCTGGCGCTCGTCGACGAGACAGACGGCCGGGATGGTGCCGCGATCTCCTGAGGGCACATCACCTCACCGCGTCCGTCTGCGACCAGCTGACAGAGACATGATGGAGCGGTGAGCACCCATTTCGAGAAGACGTTCCGGACCGATCCGCGGTTCGTGCGCAAACGACTCGCGGGGCTCACCGTGCTCGCGATCGCACTCATCCTGATCGCCGCCGTCTCCATCGTCCTCACGGCAGAGAACTTCATCCAGCTCGCGACGTGGGCGCGCGAGGGCACCGAGGATTCAGCTCTCGTGCGCACCCGCATGGGCGGCATCACGCCTCTCGTCATGATCGCGATCGAACTGACGGGTGTCGCGTGGGGCGTGCACCTCCTCGTGGTCGGTTCCCGCCCATGGCATGTGGCGGCAACCGGGACCCGGCTGCGTAAGCGCTACTACGGCTTCCACCTCAGCGATCAGAGCTTCTTCCATGAGGTGCACAGGCGCTTCGCCACGGGCGACCCGGCCGTCTACACCCCCCTTCCTCATCAGGTCGACGGCGGACAGACCGTTGTGATGATCTGGACGACTGACGCCGACCGGACCGCATTCGTCGGCATCTCCTGGGATCAGAACCGGCGACGCACGGTCAATCTGCCGCTCATCACGCACACGGGTCTGCGGTACCAAGCGCTCGACGCCGCGCTCCGGAACTCTCTGCACACGTCGCTGCCCGACGAGCGCAACCCCCTGCTGCACCGCGGCACGCAACCGACAGGATGAGCGCGCCGATCAGCTGCCGAAGGAGACCCGCGGTGTCCGCGCCCCTGCGCGGAACTCGGCGAGAGCGCGCTCGAAAGAGTACGACGACGACCGGTAGAGCACGGATTCATCATGCGCGACGAGGATCATCCCGCCGCCGCGGATCGCTCGGAACACCGCGACTCCCGCATCGAACGGGACCGCGGACACGGGATCGCCGAACGCCTTCCCCGACTGCGCGCTGAGGGAGCAGAAGAGACGAAATCCCGCGTCCGCGAGTCGACGGTCCGAAGGCGAGAGCTCTGCCCACGCCACCACGGGCGGCGCGGAGACGTGGGGGCTGACGGGAACGCATACGGGCGTCAGCGCCGGGGATCCCGTTGCGTCGAGGTACGACTCGCGGATGTCCGGCAGCGTCGCGGAGAGGAGGTGGGTGAGGTCGCGGGCATCCCGTGCGGCGATGATTCCGGCGTCGGCGATCTCGATGCCCCGCTCCGAGTCGTCTGCCCCGCGCACGGACACCCATCCGGGTGCGACGGATTCGAACCGTAGCCCGTGCGCGATCTCCGCGGGAGGAGTGGGCTCGACCAGGAGTGGGAGCATCAGTTGGGGCGCGTGCCGGGCAGCCGGACCGAGCTTCAGCAGGAGATAGCGTTCGACATCTTCGGCTCGCCGCGCTCGCAGCGTCGTGTCGTGAAGACCACGAGAGTACCGGCGAACGCGCCACCACCCGTCCGTGTCCGAGACGTCGTAGCCGGCCTCCTCGTCACCGACGTGCACCGTGTCGCCACGTGCCGTCACCTCGGCGCCGCCGAGCGCGACGAACTCCCGGAAGGCTGTCGAGAACAGCCACGCGGGCGACCAGGGCAGAACGGCGGGCGGGCTCGCCTGGGGCTGCGCGACGTCGAAGACGGGAGATCCGTGTGCGTCCAGCAGCGCTCGTCGAAGGATCCCGAGGGGCACACCCATGAGATGGCTGAACGTTCGGGACTCCCAGGGAACCCCCCGAAGGAAGGTCACTGTCCGGCTCGGATAGGCCACGCTCCAGAGACGCACGTTCCCCTCGCCGTCGGTCGCCGACGCGGTGCCGGCAGCGGGCGCTACCTGAGTACTGGTCGCCAGCAGCCCGTGTCCACGCATCCCCCGGATCGATGCGTTGCCGATAAGGAAGGTCAGATACCGCTCGACGTCCTCGAGCCGTGACGCCTGAAGCTCCGTGACATAGCTTTCCGATCGCGACGCTCCGGCCACCAGGTAGCCGGAGTCGCTTGCGCGGATTCGGTGGCGCTCCTCACCGCCCCTGCTCCACACCTCGACGTCGTCACCATCGCCGCCGACCGTGTACCCGCCGAGCTCGACGAACTCGGCGAAAGCCGACACGGGCCCGAGTGCGTCGAGAAGCGTCACAGAGGCCAGGGTAGCCCGCACACCCCTCGTGCAGGCGCCGTCTCTCGACGATCCCGCAGTCCACGGCGGTCGCTGCTCGTCACCGCGCTTTCGCTCGTCGGCTAGAAGCCGATCCGGCCCCACACCCCCGGGGCGGGAAGCGTGGCGTCGCGCACATCGGCCACGATCGCGAGCCAGTCGTCCCACCAGGCGTATGGGCCGTCCACAGGGTTTCGCCGTTCTCGCGCTCGGCACCGCGCTGGCGCTCGTCGACGAGGCATTCTGCTCGCTCAACGCTGCGGCTTCCACTCCGCTCCGCCCCGGTCGATCAAGACAGCGGCACCGGACCCGCGCAGTTCGCCCGGGCGAACCGGTCGCCCGGCGAGCGCGAGGAGAAGTGTGAGCGCCGGACCGTACACCTCGTCCCCTCCCCCGATCACGGTGTCCGCATCGTCGGCAACCAGCCGCAGGCCCTTCGCTCGTGAGCGCGAGTACTCGGTGAAGTCATGGCGCGCGAACCATCGCAACGTTGTCGCCGCTGTGTCCGCAGGTACCTGTGCCGCTATGCCGACGGGTCGACGGATCTCCTCGCCGTGGATCAGCACCTCGCCCAGTGCCGCCATCAGCGGGCCTGCTGCACGACGTGTGTTTCGGATCGCCCGTTCGTACCTGGCCAGCGTCTCGTCCGGCGTAGCGCCGATCCTCGTGGCCACCCCCCGCTCCTTATGGCGCTCGAAGTCGAAGCGCGCGGAGAACACGCTGCGCAGCCAGGCGGCCATGCTCTGCTCTGCGCCCGCGGTCAGGTGCGCGATGGTCTCTTCGAGAGTCCATGAGCCGACGAGTGCGGGCGTCTGCCACTGCTCGGCGGCGAGAGGCCGAACCTGGTCGTGAAGACGTCGACGTTCGGCATGGATCAGTGACCAGAGCGCGGACCTTGCCATCACGCGACCCGACGCACGAGGTGGACGGTGACCGCATCCCCCACGCCCTTGCCGAGCGCGCGGCGGGCCGCGGCGTTCAGCGACACCATGTGACCACCCGTTCCGGTGACCATCATCCCGACGTTCGACAACGGAAGCTCGTCGACGGTGAGATCTACGCGGACGGAACGACCCGTGCCGAAAAACGCGGCAGAGTCGGGCATCTCGACACACGCCCACACCTCGCCTTTGACATTGACGCCGATCGGGGCGGTGAAGGTGTGGTCGAGGGCGATGGGGTCGAAAGGCATGGGTCCTCCTGAATCGTGGGGTGCTGTCGATAGGTGAGACCGGGCAGGACGGGCAGAATCGTCGCATGGCGCAAGATTTCTTGGATGCTCCCGCCCCCGAGCGCGCGGAGGGTGCAGACGAGGATGCTCGCCGCCGGTTCGATCGGGCGGTGTCGCCTCTGCGCCCCGCCCTGCATGCCCACTGCTACCGGATGCTGGGGTCCGTGCATGACGCCGACGACGCTCTGCAGAATGCACTTCTCCGAGCCTGGACAGCGTTCGACCGGTTCGAGGGGAGGAGCTCACTGCGAACATGGCTCTACACAGTGGCCACCCGAACGTGTCTGGATGCGGCGCAGGCTCGGGGAAGACGCGCGCTTCCGATCGATCTCGGCCCCGCCACCACCGAGCCCACCGCCTACGCGGTACCGGACACCGAGATCGAGTGGCTGACGCCGTACCCCGACCCGGCAGCCTCGGCTCAGCGCACCGAGCACATCGAACTGGCCTTCGTCGCGACGTTGCAGCGCCTGAGCGGCAATGAGCGAGCGGCGCTCCTCCTCGTCGACGTCCTCGGCTTCTCGGCCGCCGATGCGGCCTCGGCGATGCGGACCAGCACGGCGTCGATACACTCCGCGCTCGCGCGGGGTCGACGGAGGGTAGCGAAGCACAACGCACCACCCGATCAGCCCGTGCAGCCTCAGCCCTCGCGAGCAACGCTCGCACTCGCCCACCGATTCGCCGAGGCACTCGCCACATCCGACCTCCGAGCATTCATCGACCTGCTCGCTCCCGACGTGACCTGGCAGATGCCCCCGCTCGTGGAGTGGTACGCCGGCTCGGATGCTGTCGCAGCCTTCGCGCACGCCGTACCCATGACGCTGTGCCCGAGTTGGCGCACCCTCGTCACCACGGCCAACGGGCAGGTCGCCGTCGCCTTCTACATCGGTGAGCACGCCGATCAGCCCCATCAGCCCTGGTCGCTGACGCTCCTCGACGTCACCGACGGGGCCATCTCGGGCATCACGTCGTTCCTTGATCCCGGTCTCTTCGCGCGACTCGACCTCCCGAGCTCGCTCGGCTAGAAGCCGATCCGGCCCCACACCCCCGGGGCGGGAAGCGTGGCGTCGCGCACATCCAGCTCGGCGGCGTCTCCGCCCACGCTCGCGACGGCGACCATGAGCGACAGCGTCGGGATGCCCAGATGCCGGTGATCGCGGATGAGCGCGCGGTCATCCGTCGCCGCCAGCGCCGCGCTCTCGGCGACGATCGCAAGCCAGTCGTCCCACCAGGCGTCGTCGTCCTGCGGCTCGGGCGCCTCGGCGAAGCGCGGCAACCACGTCGTGATGCGCGCGGTGCGCGGATCGTCGAGGTCGTCGTGCGCGATCATGTGCGTGCCCGGAGCGAGGGGCACCGCGCGGAGGCTCTCGCCGTCCCACGAGACGACCCGCGATCCCTCGGGGCCGACTTCGAGCAGGTTGAACCCGCGGGTCGGCGGCGGAGCATCACCGAGCGTCCCCTCGACCGAGGCGAGCGGCAGAGTGCCGCGCGAGAGCACGGCGTCGTCGGCGAGCGGCGAGGTGTCGGCACGATTGAGCAGCACCGCGAGTCGGGTCGTGGCCGGATCCGCCGCGAGCCACGCACCCCCGGCGCGCACGTCGTGCACACCGACGACACCGGGATGCTCGTCGGGCCACCATGCCCCGAGCGGATGCCAGGGCCGGTCGGGGTCTTCATCCCTGATCGCGAGGAGCCTCGTCGGCACGGCGGGATCCTCGGGGACCCGGACGATCACGGTGCACATCGAGCAGGACTCCTTCGGCGGCGGATGGGGCGTGCGAGAATCGGAGCGTGTTCGTCGTCGTCGCAGTCACCGGCGGCATCGCCGCCTACAAGACGGTACATCTGGTTCGCGATCTCATCCGCGCGGGCCACGAGGTGCACGTCGTGCCGACGGCCGATGCCCTGCGTTTCGTGGGCCTTCCGACCTGGGAGGCGATCAGCCGGAATCCGGTCACGACCTCGGTACACGACGACGTGTCGCGCGTGCGCCACGTGGCGCTCGGACAGCAGGCCGACCTCGTGATCGTCGCGCCCGCCACGGCCAACACGATCGCCAAGATGGCGGCGGGCATCGCCGACGACCTGCTCGGCACGACGCTCCTGGCCACGACCGCGCCGGTCGTGATCGCTCCGGCCATGCACACCGAGATGTGGCGGCATCCGGCCACCGTCGCCAACATCGCCACACTCCGCGCGCGCGGGGTCGTGATCGTGGGCCCCGCCGACGGCCCCCTCACCGGCGGCGACAGCGGCCCGGGCCGGATGAGCGAACCGACCGACATCCTGCGCGTCGCGCTCGAGGCCCGCCGGCCCGCCGACCTCGCAGATCTGCACGTGGTCGTGACCGCGGGCGGGACCCGCGAGCCGCTCGATCCGGTGCGCTACCTCGGCAACCGCTCGAGCGGCCGGCAAGGGGTGGCGCTGGCCGCCGCCGCCGCGGCCCGCGGCGCGCGTGTGACGCTCATCGCGGCGCACATCGAGAGCGATGTGCTCGCCGCCGCGACCCACCCGCGCATCTCGCTGCAGCGCGCCGGCACGGCCGCCGAGCTCCAGAGCGCGACGACGGATGCGGCGCAGGCCGCCGATGTCGTGGTCATGGCCGCGGCGGTCTCGGACTACCGGGTCGCCGAGGTCTCCGAGAGCAAGCTCTCGAAGGAATCCACCGACGGCACCCTCACCCTGACCCTGGTCGAGAACGCCGACATCCTCGCTGCTCTCGCGACCGAGCGCCGCCCCGGGCAGACGATCGTCGGCTTCGCCGCCGAGACCGCATCCGGCGACGAACTGCTCGAGCGGGGACGCCGCAAGCGCGCCCGCAAGGGTGCCGACCTGCTGGTCGTCAACCACGTCGGCTGGGAGCACGGGTTCGAGACCGCGGACAACGCGGTGCTGCTGCTCACCGAGGCCGCCGTCGGTGACGCCGCCGGCTCGAAACGCGAGGTCGCCGAGGCCGTCTGGGACGCCGTCCTCTCGCTGCGCGGCGAGGACTCGTCTCCTCTCTAGGCGCATCACGCCGAGGACGCCGCCGAGCGTCACTCCTGCTCGGTGGATGACCGCGAGGTCCTGGTGACGGGCTGGCGCAGGATGGTGCGGAGCTTGTCGGGAGCGACCTTGCGGACGTCGCTGACGTAGATCTCGTGGTGCTTCCCGCTCAGACGGAGCCCTTGACCGGGGATGAACTCCTGGTGCATCTCTTCCAGCACGGCTGCTTCGTCGTCGAAGGATCCGAGGTGCAGCGTCTGGACGCAGAGACCCTCCGCGAGGGCCTCGATCCGCACGTCCTCCAGCCGATCGGCCGATCCTTTGGCTTCCACGGCGGCGACGGCGGCGTGGAACATCGTCTCGTCGATCCACTCGGGCACCATGAGCATCATCGTCCAGTCCCACTGCGATTTATCCCTGGCCGTGGTGAACGCATCCATGTCGTCCGCCCACCACAAGCCTTCCAGCGGAGGCACCACGTAGTCGCGGCCGAGTTCGCGTTTGCTCGCGAACTTCAGCGTGTACGCCACGGGGTACAGCGCCTGCAGGGCCTGCGTATACGCCGGTGACGTGTTGGGATCGCCGTGCCCGTCGACCATCAGATACCGCGTCACGGGTATCTCGATGACCCGGAACTGGCCGCGCCGCGCCTGATAGCCATCGAGGTCCTTCTTGACGTCGAGCTTCCCCGTCATGTCGCTCCTCCCTGACCCATCCTGGCGCCGATCAGTCCTCGGGCAACCGTACTGCGGCGGCGGCCGCATCCCGCTCCGTGCGCCGACGCGCGGCATCCCACCCCCGCGCTTCGGCCATGAGGTCGGCCGCGAGATCGAGCACCGCGTCACCGGGATCCCCCACGAGCCCGATGCCGGTGCGCCGCATGAGCACGTCGACGAGGTGCTCGGGCGCCTCGTGCTGCACCGCGTAGGCGACCGTCGCGAGCGGTTCGCCGTCGGATGTCGCGCGCACCGCGAGCCGCGGGTCGGTCGCCATGAGCGCCAGCACGTCGTCGGCGCGCGTGCCGTAGTGGGCCAGCAGGATGTCGGCGGTGTCGGCGGCGACCCCCGCCGCCGCCGCACGCGCACGGAGCGCGGCGCCCGCCGCCGTGATGTCGAGGATGTCGCCGCCCGGAAGCGGCGTGCGGGCGGTGGCGCTCGGCGCCGAGAAGAGTCCGTGCGTGCGTTCCAGCCGGTCGACGATGCGCTGCGCGAAGGCCCGTGACGTCGTGTACTTGCCACCCAGCGCCGAGACGAGGCCCGGGGCGCCGTCCGCGGCGTGATCGTGGAGGCCGGAGGCGCGCGAGGCGCGATAGGTGTCGTCGCCGGCACCGTCGCCGAGGGGGCGGAGCCCGCCGTACGCGGCCGTCACGTCGTCGAGCGTGAGGGTCTCGGGCAGGCGCGCGCCGGCGTTGATCTCGCCCACGAAGCGCTCGATCGCGCCGCGGGTGAGCCGCCACGCATCCACCTCGCCCGTGTACGGGGTCTCGGTGGGGCCGATCAGGCTGCGGTCGCGCCACGGGGCGACGCTGAAGTGCCCGTGCGCCGACACCGTGAGCACCATGGTGTCGGTGAGGCGGCGGGTGACGAGGTAGATCCCCTCGGACCGCACGTGCGGGGTGGGCCCTGCCAGCGCCGCGAGCTCGGGGGTGCGGGCGAGAAGCTCGCGCAGCCACGGCCCGGTGGCGTCGACCGTGACGCGCGCGACGATCTCGCCGACCTCGCCGGTGACGGCGTCGCGCACGCGCGCCCCGCGCACCCTGCCGCCGCGGACGAGGAGCGTCTCGGCGCGGGTGTACGTCGCGATGTGCGCCCCGGCGGCCGCGGCGGCCTCGGCGAACGCCAGCGTCAGGCGCTCCGGCGACGACATCATCGCGTCGTAGTAGAGGATCCCGCGGTCGATGTGGCCGAGGCCGCGCTCGCGCAGCGCCGTCGCCGACAACGACCGGTGGCGCGGGATGTGGCCGGCACGGTCGGGCAGCCGGTTGCGATCGGCCGAGAGCAGGTCGTACGCGGTGAGCCCGACGTGCTCGACGAGGCCGGGCTCGGGCAGCACCATGCCGATCGGGCGCACGAGGTGCGGCGCGATGCGCAGCAGGGTGCGGCGTTCCGCCAGCGACTCGCGCACGAGACCCACCTCGAGATTCTTGAGGTAGCGGAGCCCGCCGTGGATCAGCTTGCCGGTCGCCGCCGACGTGGCCCCGCCCACATCCCCCCGTTCGACCAGTGCCACCCGCAGTCCCCGACTGGCGGCCTCGTACGCCGTGGCGGCGCCGGTGATGCCACCACCGATCACGAGCACGTCGACGGCCTCGGTCGGCCACGACCGGGCGAACCCCGTCACGACGCGGCCAGGTCGGCTCGGATGCCGGCGATCATGCGCGCGCGCTCCGACGCGATGTCGAGGAGCCCCAGGCGCAGCACGCGGGCCGCGATCTCCCACCGGTCGAGATCCGCCGTGGTGACGTCGGTGATGCGCAGGTACTCGGCCACGTAGTGGCGCAACAGGATGCGGCGGACGGCCGCGTAGACCACACGCATGGGCGCGGACGTGCCGGGGAAGAGCTCCGCCTCGCGGAAGAGCAGCCGGGTGAGCGCGGCGTCGGCGGCCGGCTGGCCGGCCACGGCGCTCTGCCAGTCGATCACGACGTTGCGCTCCGGCAGCACGAACACGTTCTGCGGGTGGAAGTCGAGGTGCAGCACCGCGTCGCCCGCGGGGAGCCGGCGGATGCGCTCGGCCACCCGCGCGCGCTCGTCCGCATCCAGAGCCGCCAACGCGGGGGTGTCGAGCTGCGCCAGCGCCAGCTCGCGGACGTCCTGCAGCCGATCGGTCGTGACGGCGTGCACGGCGGCGTGTTCGGCCGCGAGCGTGCGGCCGACCTCGGGCAGGCGCAGGATGTTGCGCTCGGCGATCGTGGTCAGCGGCACACCCGTGATGCGGTCGAACACGATGCCGTGCCGCCCGTCGATCTCGACGCGCCCGTGGCAGCGCACCGGGGTGATGCCGAGCTCATAGACCGTCACGGAGTCGCGGGCCTCACGGTCGACATCCGCTTCGGGGATGCCGGCGAAGGCGAGCTTGACGACGCGGTCCTCACCATCGGCGAAGACCTCGGCCGAACGCCCGTGGGCCAGCGGGCCAGCGGGCAGGACGCTCACGCGTCGACCTTCTTGGTGGTGCCGTAGCCCAGCCGGGTCGCCGCCTCGACGACCGAGCGCTGCGCGGCCGCATCCAGAGTTCGCGGCTCGCCGATGGCCCGTGCCCGCCAGTACAGCTCGCAGACCCACTCGAGCAGCAGGGCGTTCTCGACCGCGGATCGCAGGTCGGCGCCGAGGACGACGGCGCCGTGGTTGGCCATGAGCGCGGCGAGACGCCCGTCGAGGGCCGCCCCGACGGCCGCGGCCAGCTCGACGCTGCCGAACGGATGGAACGGCGCCACCCGCACCGTGCCCCCGAGCAGCAGCTGCTGGTAGTGCACGACGGGCACCTCGTCGAGCACGAGCGAGAGGGTCGTGGCCAGGGGCGCGTGCGTGTGAACCACGGCACCGACGCGGTCGGCGGGCGCCGAGCGGAGCACGCCCAGGTGCAGAGCCGCCTCCGAGGTGGGCGCCCACTCCCCCGTGACGACCCGGCCGGCGAGGTCGAGCACGGTGACCTGTTCGGGTTCGATGTCGGCGAGCACGGCCCCCGTGGCGGTGACCGCCACGAGCTCGCCGACGCGCACGCTGACGTTGCCCGCGGTGCCGATGAGGAGCCCGGCCGCGGCGAGGGTGCGGGAGGCGTGGGCGACCGCTGTGCGGGCGGTGTCGATGTCTGACGTCGCTGTCATGGCGTTAGCATGGACACGACCACAAACCAAAGTCAAGTTTGATTAGCGATGATGCCCCTCGATCCGACCGCCCCCGCCTGGGACCGCATCCCGTTGCAGCGACAGCCGCGACAACAGCGCTCCCGCGACAAGGTGGCGCGCGCCCTCGCCGCCGCCTCGGCCCTCGTCGCCGATGAGGGCGTGGCCGCCCTCAGCCTCCCCCGCGTCGCCGAGGCGGCGGGCGTCAGCGTCGGCGCGCTCTACCAGTACCTGCCCGACCGCGACGCGATCGTGCGCGCGCTCGTGGCCGACTACCACGCACGACTCGAGTCCCTGCTCGACGAGGCGGTGGCGCTCACCCGCGCCAGCACGCCGCCCGCCGACCCCGTCGCGCACGTGATCGACGCCGTGGCGGAGGTCTACCGCGATCGTGATGCCGTGCGATCGCTCGGCACGGCATCCGCCG
The DNA here is from genome assembly GCF_040685095.1 of Microbacterium sp. NPDC089189. NCBI lineage: Bacteria > Bacillati > Actinomycetota > Actinomycetes > Micrococcales > Microbacteriaceae > Microbacterium > Microbacterium sp. NPDC089189. The sequence continues at coordinate 169,360 of NZ_JBFBHG010000003.1, read as the reverse complement.
GCAGCGCGATCGACGCCGACCGCCGCGCGCACAAGGAGCGGATGGCGGCCACCGCGGCGCAGTTGCTCGGGGCCAGCGGCCTGATCGTCGACGACGCGGATGCCGTGGCGCGTGCCCGCGTGGCCTTCGTCGCCGCCGACGCCGTGCTGCACGACGCGTTCGCCGCGGCGCCGCCCGTGCGCGAGCAGCTGCTGGCCGAACTGCGCCTGCTGCTGCGCCGGTACCTGCAGCCCTGAGGACTCACCCGATCGGATCCCGCATGGACTCGAAGCCGGGGGCGCGGGCGGAGGTTCGCACCCAGTCGAAGACGATCTGCGTCTCGGTCGACGCCACGGCCGGATCCATGCTGAGCCGCGTGGCGACGAAGTCGCGCAGCTGCTCGGGTGAGGTCGTCACGACGTGGATGAGGAAGTCCGTCTGCCCACCCAGGAAGAAGATGTTGAGGACGTTCGGAAGACGCGACACCTTCTCGGCGTAGGTCTTGATCGCGGGCCGCGCCTGGGCGCGCAGCGTGACCGCGACGATGGCCTGGAGCGGCAGCCCGAGCGCCGAGAAGTCGACGTCGGCATGTGCGGAGCCGAGGGCGCCCGACTCGCGCAGCGCACGCACCCGGGCGTGCGCTGCGGAGGGCGAGAGCCCCACCCTCGCCGCGAGCGCCGCGTTGGTCATCGTCGCGTCGCGACGCAGCTCCCAGAGGATGCTCTCGTCGACCGCATCGATCCGCCGGTTCTGCGCACCGGAGCCCGACGCATCCCTCATCACCGCAGATCCTTCTTGCATTCATCCATGCGCAGAAGGTTATTCGGTTGCTGGTGACTCAGGCATCACTTTCTTCTATATTCGGCCGCAGTCAACGAACGAGGAGCAGACATGCGCATCGGGATCCCCGCCGAGGTCAAGAACCACGAGTACCGCGTCGCCGCCACCCCTGCCGGGGTTCGAGAGCTCGTGCGCCATGGTCACGACGTGGGTGTGCAGCGGGGAGCGGGCGTGGGCAGCGCGATCGGCGACGAGGAGTTCGCCGCCGCCGGAGCCCGCCTGGTCGACGTCGACGAGGCCTGGTCGGCCGAGCTCGTCCTCAAGGTCAAGGAGCCCGTCGCCGCGGAGTACGGGTACCTGCGGCCCGACCTCACCCTCTTCACCTACCTGCACCTGGCGGCCGACGAGGCCCTCGTCGACGCGCTGCTCGATGCCGGCACGACGTCCATCGCCTACGAGACCGTGCAGCTGCCGGATCGATCCCTGCCTCTGCTCGCGCCGATGAGCGAGGTCGCCGGGCGTCTGTCGGTGCTGAGCGGCAGCTACCACCTGCTCGGTTCGCAGGGCGGCCGCGGCGTGCTGCTGGGCGGCGTCCCGGGCGTGCGGCCGGCGCAGGTGGCCGTCATCGGCGGTGGCATCGCCGGCAGCAATGCCGTGGCGCAGGCGGTCGGGCTCGGGGCCGACGTCACCGTGCTCGACGTCTCACTGCCGCGGCTGCGCGAGCTCGACGACCGCTATCGCGGGGCCGTGCGCACGGTCGCCTCCAGCGCCTACGAGATCGAGCGCACCGTGCACGACGCCGACCTCGTGATCGGCGCCGTGCTGATCCCGGGCGCGAAGGCGCCCCACCTCGTCTCGCACGAGACCGTCGAGCGGATGAAGCCGGGGAGCGTGCTCGTCGACATCGCGATCGACCAGGGCGGGTGCTTCGAGGACTCGCGCCCCACCACCCACGACGCGCCCACCTTCCGCGTCGGCCCCACGATCTTCTCCTGCGTCGCGAACATGCCCGGCGCCGCGGCGGGCACCTCGACGCCGGCCCTCACCAACGCCACGCTCCCCTATGCCCTCGCCCTCGCCGACAAGGGCTGGGAGCGGGCCCTCGCCGACGATCCGGCCCTGGCCCTCGGCCTCAGCACGCTCGGCGGACGCATCGCGAACGCGAACGTCGCCGCCGCCTTCCCCGCCAAGCCCCGCACCTGACGCCCCGGCGGGGCGCGTTTCGGGCGCGTGACGGCGGGCTGTGAATCGCGACCGACGCTTGCCCGCGCCGCGTCCGTGCGCTTTCATGTACGGAATTGGTCAATCGTCCAACTGTGACGGCGCAGGGGCAGAGGAGACACCGACATGCAGACGACACGACGTCCCGTCGCGATCGTGACCGGAGCGAGCTCCGGGCTCGGGCGCGGCTACGCCGAGCGCTTCGCCGCGCGCGGGCACGACCTCGCCCTCGTCGCCCGCCGCGCCGATCGGCTCGAAGAGCTGGCGGATGCGCTGCGCACCGCCCACGGCGTGCAGGTCGACGTCATCCCCGCCGATCTCGCCGACGCGCTCGCCCCGCAGCGCATCGCCGACGAGGTGGCCGCCCGGGGCCTTCGCGCCGAGGTGCTCGTCAACTGCGCCGGGTTCGGCACGGCGGGCGCCTTCGCCGGCGAGGACGCGGCGCGCATCGCGCAGGAGATCGCGGTCGACGTGACGGCGCCCACCCTGCTGGCCCGGATCTTCCTGCCCGACCTGCTCGCCGCGGACGGCGGCATCCTGCTCATGGTCTCGAGCATCGCCGGCCACCAGCCGACCCCCAACCTCGCGGTCTACGGCGCGTGCAAGGCGTACGTCACCTCGCTCACGGCGTCGATCTGGGAGGAGAACCGCGGCTCCCGGATGCGGGTGCTCGCGGTGTGCCCCGGCCCGACGGCGACGGAGTTCTTCGAGGCGTCGGGGTCGGAGCAGTTCAAGGTCGGCCGCGTCGGCACCGTCGACGAGGTGCTCGATGCCAGCTTCGCCGCGCTCGATGCCCGCCGCGGGCCCGTCGTGACCGTCGGATGGGGCAACCGCATCCAGTCGGTCGCGGCGAAGCTGGCTCCGCGCCGGCTGACGCTGCGCGTCGGTCGCACCGCCACCGAACGCGCCGGAAGGACCGCGTGATGCGCCGACTGTCGTTCGAGGAACGCCGCAGCGAACTGCTCGACGCGGCCGTGCGCGTCATCGGACGCGACGGGCTCGCCGCGGCCACGACCCGCGCGATCGTGGCCGAAGCCGACATGCCGCTGGGCGCCTTCCACTACGTCTTCGCCTCGCGCGACGACCTGCTGGTCGCCGTCATCGACCACGTGACCGAGCAGGAGCGCCTCGCCGCGTGGATCGACGCCGGCGCCGACGAGAACACCGACCCGGCGGATGCCGACGCCCCGACCCCGGGTGTGGCCGAGATCCTCACGCGCGGACTCGACGGCTACCTGCGGCTGCTCGTCTCGGCACCCGAGCGCGAGCTCGCCCTCCTCGACGTCGCCGCCCATGCGATGCGCCATGACCCCGCGGCGGTGGAGCGGCAATGGCAGACCTATCGCATCGCCGCGCGCGCCAGCCTCGAGTACGCCGCGGACCTCGCCCGGATCACGTGGACGCTGCCTCTCGACGACCTCGCCTGGTCGCTCGCGAGCTGCCTCGATGGGCTCACGCTCTCGTGGCTCACCGCGCGCGACGCGGATGCGGCGCGCACCCACATCCGCTTCCTCGCCGCCGCGTTCGCGGCCCACGCCATCCCCCGCAAGGAGACGCCCGATGCTGACTGAGACCGATCCGCGCGTGCTCGCGGCCACCAACCTGCGCGCCGTGCTGGGGGCGCTCCCCCGGCTCGTCGAGCTCGTGCCCGAGGCGGCGCGGATTCTGCGCACGCTCCCCGCGCCGACCACGCTCTCGCTCCTTGCTCCGGGCCTCCCGGTGGTGCGCTACCGATTCTCGTCCGATGCCATCGCGGAGGCCGACGAGGGCCGCGGGCCGACCCTGCTGTTCCGCTCGGCCGCGCACGCCAACGCGGTCATCGCGGGCACCGCGCAGCCGATCCCCGTGGCCGGGCCCGGCGGCATCCGGTTCCTGACGCGGGTCTTCACCCCGCTCACCGATCTTCTCGGCGTGTACCTGAAGCCGAGCGAGGACCGGCTCACCGACCCCGACTTCCGCCGCATCAGCACGCTCATGACGCTGGAGGTGGCCGTGCGGGCGATCGCCGTCATCGGCAACGAGGACCGCAGCGGCCGCTTCTCGGCGGCGCACATGCCCGACGGCGATCTCGACCTCGAGGTCGGCGACGACCTGCGCTACCGCCTCGAGGTGAAGGGCCACCGACTGCGCCTCGACGACGACCTCAGCGGGCCGCCCCGCGCGGCGCTGCGCTTCGCCGACCTCGACGTCGCCGGCGGAGTCATCGGCGGCCGCGACAGCGCGCTCGCCTGCGTCTGCGACGGACGCCTCGCGATGCGCGGCTTCATCCCGCTCGTCGACAACACCAGCCGCATCCTCGACCGAGTCGGGGCCTACCTCGGAGCCGACGCATGAACACCGACACCCTGACCGCGCCCTACCGCTACGCCAAGAGCAACGAGGCCTTCGACCGGGCCGTGAAGGTCATCCCGGGCGGCGTGCCCGGCCACCTGGGACCGAGCGAGGGGTGCTTCATCCCGCGCTCCGCCTACCCGCTGTTCTCCGAGCGCGCCGAGGGCACCCGCTTCTGGGACGTCGACGGCAACGAGTACATCGACTACATGTGCGGCTACGGCCCGAACGTCCTCGGCTACGGCGACCGGGATGTCGCGGCGGCCGCCGAGGCGCAGGCCCGCCGCGAGGACGTCGTGTCGCTGCCGTCGACGACGATGGTCGATCTCGCCGAGCTGCTCGTCGACACGGTGGCCAGCGCCGACTGGGCGTTCTTCGCGAAGAACGGCGGCGACACCACGACCCTGGCGGTCATGACGGCCCGCGCCGCGACCGGGCGCCGACGCGTCGTCTTCATCGAGGGGTACTACCACGGGGTCGCCCCGTGGACGCAGAAGCTCGACTACCCCGGGGTGCTCGACACCGACGTGCAGGGCAACATCGAGGTGCCGTGGAACGACGTGGCGGCGATGAGGCGGGTGTTCACCGAGCATCGCGGCGAGATCGCGGCGCTCATCGCGCAGCCCTACAAGCACGGCAACTTCTTCGACAACGAACTGCCCGCCGAGGGGTACTGGCAGGCGGTCCGGCGACTGTGCGACGAGCACGGCGTCGTGCTGATCGTCGACGACGTGCGCGCGGGGTGGCGGCTGGACATCGCCGGCAGCGACCACTTCTACGGGTTCGAGGCCGACCTGATCTGCTTCTGCAAGGCGCTCGCGAACGGCTACAACGTGTCGGCGCTGTGCGGCAAGGAGAGCCTGCGCGAAGCGGTCTCGAGCATCACCTACACCGGCAGCTACTGGATGAGCGCGGTGCCGTTCGCGGCGGCGATCGCCACGATCGGCAAGCTGAAGACCCTGGACGCGCCGCGGCTGTTCCGCGACCTCGGCACCCGCCTGACCACGGGCCTGGTGGATGTGGCCGCCTCCCACGGCTTCACCCTGGTCGCATCGGGCGAGCCCGCGCTGTTCTACCTGCGCCTCGCCGACGACGACTCGCTCATGCTGCACCAGCGCTGGATCGCGGAGTGCGTGCAGCGCGGGGCGTTCTTCAGCTCGCACCACAACCACTTCATCAACGCCGCCCTGACCGAGTCCGACATCTCACGCACCCTCGAGATCGCCGACGCCGCCTTCCTGGCGCTCGAGACATGACCCGGATCACGCGCCTGCCGGTGCGCCGCGGTGCGGTCGGTGCGGCGTACGCGGCGCAGGGGCTGGGCTACGCCACCATCGTCACCGCGCTCCCCGCGCTCAAGGACCGGGTGTCGATCGACGACACGACCGTGTCGCTGCTCCTGCTCGGCACCTGCCTCGCCGCGGCCGCAGGCTCGCTCCTGGCCGACGTCATCGCCGTGCACCGGGGCAGCCGCGCCGCCCTCGTGACCGGCCTCGCCGCCCAGGCGGTGGCGCTCATCGCGGTGGGACTCACCGCATCCTTCCCTCTGCTGGTCATCGCCCTCGCCGTGTACGGGGTGGGGCTCGGCGCGGTGGACGCCGCGTCGAACATGCAGGGCGCCCTGCTGCAACGCTTTCACGAGCGCCCGGTGTTCGGTCGCCTCTACGCCGCGTACACGGGCGCGGCGATCCTGGCCACCGGCGCCACCGCGCTCGTGCTCGCCACCCGCGTGCCGGCGACGGTCACGCTCGTGGTCGCCGCGGTCGTGCCCGCAGCGATCGCCCTCTGGGGCGCACGGGCCTTCGACCCGGCCCGCGCCGCCCGGAACGCCGACGAACCCGTGGCCGATCGCACACCGCTCCCGCGGCGGGCGATCTGGGCCGTGGGATCGATCGTCTTCGCGGCCTTCGTCATCGACTCGGCCGTCGCCAGCTGGAGCACGATCTATCTGACCGACGGGCTGCGGGCCGAGCCGGGCCTCACCCCGCTCGGCTACGGCGCCTACCTCGTGGCGATGCTCGCCGCGCGCCTCGGCACCGACCCCGCCGTCCGGGCCTTCGGGCGGCTGCGCGTGGGCGTCGCCGCGGTCGTGATCGCGATCGCCGGGGCGATCGTCGTCGCCGCCGTCCCCGTCGTCCCCGCCGCGATCGTGGGATTCGCCGCCATGGGGGCCGCCTCCGGGGCGCTCGTGCCGATCGCGTTCAGCCGCGCCGGCGAGCTGCTGCCCGAGCGGGGAGACGAGATCATCGCGCGCGTCAACCTGTTCAACTACGGCGGCGCCGTCGCCGGGGCCGTCGCGCTGGGCCTCATCGCGGCGGGCCCGGCGCTCGGCCCGGCCTTCCTCATCCCCGCCGTGATCCTGGCACTGCTCTCGCCCTCGCTGCGGGCCCTGCGCGTGCGCCGCTGACGGCGGCCGGAGTGCGGCGTCGCGCCCCGCGGACGCCGCCGCCCCGCCCCGCCGCGAGCCCCCTCGCCCCGGCGGGGTCGGGACGCCGCGATGTCAACCCCGGCGGGTCCTGCCGGATGCTGCCTAACGTCGCCGTATGCCCTCCTCTGCGCCGCCCTCGGTCGCACCCCTCGCCGACCCCCTCCGACGCACCCCTCTCGACGCCCGGATCACGTCGTTGCTGGATGCGGCGCGCACCGATCCCGCGTTCGGCACCGACGTGGCCGCCACGCTGTCGTGGGCCCGTTCGGTCGGTGCGCTCGCACCGCGGCCGGGCGCGGGCACCGCGGCGCTCTGGCGACTGCTGGCCGAGGCGGCCGCTGTGGACGTGACGGGGGCGCGGATCCTCGAGCCGCTGCTCGATGCCCGCGCGATCCTCGCCGAGCGCGCGGCCGAGGCCGACGCACCCGACGCGGTGCGCGCCCTGGCCGAGGACCGCACCACGGCCTGGGGCGTGTTCGCGGCCGAGGGCCCCGGTCTGCGCGTCGACGCCCGACGCGAGGACGACGGCTGGCGGCTCACCGGCACCAAGCCCTGGTGCTCGCTGGCGGGCGCGCTCGACGCCGCGCTGATCACGGCCTGGGCCGGCGAGGAGCGCACGCTCTTCGCGATCGATCTGGGCGACCCCGGCGCAGCGGCGCGACCGGGGCCATGGCACGCGCGCGGCCTCGCCGCCGTCGTCAGCGCACCCCTCGATCTCGACGACGTCGCGGCTGTCGCGATCGGCGATCCCGGCTGGTACCTGCGCCGCCCCGGCTTCGCGTGGGGCGGGATGGGGGTGGCCGCCGTCTGGTGGGGCGGAGCCCAGCCGATCATCGACCGCATCGCGTCCGCCGCGCGCGGCGAGCGCGCGGATCAGCTCTCGCAGGCCGCGGCGGGCCGGGTCGCCGCCGCCTCCTGGGCGGCGTCCGCCGTGCTCGCGGATGCGGCCGCCGCGGTCGATGCCGGCATCTCCGGCCGGGAGGCGGCTCTGCTCGCCGCCCGGGTCCGGGCCGTCGTCGCCGACGCGGTGCGCACGGTGCTGGAGACCGAGGAGCGCGTGCTGGGCCCGGGCCCCGTGACGGTCGACGAGGCCCACGCGCGTCGCGTCGCCGACCTCGGACTGTACCTGCGACAGGACCACGCCGACCGGGACCTCGCCCGGTTGGGGCGGCTCGACGGCGAGGTGCGCGCGTGAGCGTCGCCTTCGATTCCCGTCTGCCGGGCACCCCCGAGGCGGCGTGGCAGGAGGCGGCGCCCTGGCGCGGCGCCGCCGAGCTCGATCTGGACCACGACCGCGTGATCGTGCTCGCCGCCCACCCCGACGACGAGACCCTGGGCGCCGCCGGCACCCTCCGGCACGCCCTCCGCCGAGGAGCCGACGTGTCACTGCTGGTGGTGACCGACGGCGATGCCGCATTCGAGGGCGCCGAGCGTGCCGAGGTGGGGCGACGCCGACGCGGCGAGCTGCTCGACGCCGTGCACCTCCTGGGTCCCGGCATCCCGGTGACGTTCCTCGGCGTGCCGGACGGCGGCATCCGCGAGGCCCGCGCGCACGTGGCGGATGCGGTCGCCGCGGCCGTCAGCCGGACCACGGCCGGGCGCACGCTGCTGCTCGCGCCCTGGTGGGGCGACGGGCACCGCGACCACCGCGTGCTGGGCGAGATCGCACGGACCATGGCGGGCGCGGGGGTCACCGTTCGGGGATACCCGATCTGGCTCTGGCATTGGGGCACGCCCACGGAGGTCGACACCGCGGCCTGGAGCGTGGTGCCGCTCGACGACGACGACCGGCGGGCCAAGCGCCGGGCGATCGCCGCGCACCGCAGCCAGACGACGGCGACGCGGGCGGACGAACCCCCGATGCTGCACGCCGAGACGCTGCGCCACTTCGATCGCGATGTCGAGGTCTTCATCGCCCCCACGAGCGACGAGGCGGCCTCCGCGCCGACGCCGGGCGAGTTCGACGCCTTCCACGCGCGCCACGACGATCCGTGGGGCCTGGAGTCGCGGTGGTACGAGGAGCGCAAACGCGCCCTGCTGCTGGCGGCGCTTCCGCGCCGGAGCTTCGCCCGTGTCCTCGAGCTGGGGTGCGCGGGCGGCGCGACGACGCGGGCGCTGGCTCCCCGTGCGAGCACCGTGGTGGCCGTCGATGCGTCCGCGGTGGCGCTGGAGCGCGCTCGCGCACGGGGCGTTCCCGAGGGCACGGTCTACGAACGCCGCGAGCTGCCGGAGGACTGGCCGACGGGGGCGTTCGACCTGTTCGTGCTGTCGGAGCTGGGCTACTACTGGACTCCCGACCGGCTGGCCGCCGCGTTCGACCGCATCGACGGCACGGCGACCGACGACGCGGTGCTGGTGCTGTGCCACTGGCGCGGTGCGATCTCGGACGCACCGTCGACCGGCGACGACGTGCACCGCGCCGCCGCGGCCCGCCCCGGATGGCGGATGCTCGCGCGGCACATCGAGGAGGACTTCCTGCTCGACGTGCTCGTCCGCGCCGACGTCCCCTCTGTGGCCCGGGCGGAGGGGCTGCGGTGACGGCGCCGCTGCAGGCAATGACGGTCGTGGTGCCCGTGCACGACGAGGAGGAGCTGCTGGGTGCGTGTCTCGAGTCCCTCCACGAGGCCACCGCGCAACTGCGCCGCATCCACGACATCGACTGCGACGTGTGGGTCGTCCTCGACGCCTGCCGCGACGGCAGCCGAGCGGTGGCGGAGCACGCGGGAGTGCGCACCCTCTCGCTCGACGTGCGCAACGTCGGGCGGTCGCGCGCGGCGGGGGTCGCCGCCGCCCTCGCACACGTCGGCGAGGTCGACCCCGCGCGGGTCTGGACGGCGCACACGGACGCCGACTCGGTCGTCCCGGCGCACTGGCTGACCCATCAGCACGAGCTCGCGGATGCCGGGGCCGACGTCATGATCGGCACCGTTCGCCCGGATTTCCGTGATCTGGATGCGGCCCGCACCGCGGCGTGGTGGCAGCGGTACCGGCCGGGCGTCGCGAACGATGCCGTGCACGGGGCGAACCTCGGCGTCAGAGCGGATGCGCTCGTGCGCGCGGGCGGCTTCCCCGCGCTCGACGAGCACGAGGACGTCGAGCTCGTCGACGCCCTCCGGCGCGGCGGCGCACGGATCGTCCTGAGCGACGGGGCGTGGGTGCGCACCAGCGGGCGTCAGACGGGCCGCACCCCCGGCGGGTACGCGCGGTACCTGCGCGACGATCTGCTCACGCGGGAGCTGCGCGAGAGCGTCACCGACTGACGCCGGGCCGCGGGTCGGGGTCAGCCGGCGAGCGCCGCCCGGGCGCGTTCCATGGTCTCGAGGGTGAGGAACGTGCGCTCCTGGTCCTCGTCGGCCGGGGCGCCGGTGCGGATGAGGTCGACGAAGCGCGCGACCTCGCCGCGCAGCGAGTGGCGTCCGCCCGGCACCTCCTGCTCCGAGACCGAGCCGTCGATACCCCGTCGGGTGAGGCGGCGGGCGCTGACGATCTCGTCGATCGAGAGCGTGGCCTCCTCGCCCTGGATCTCGCTCGGCCGGTCGGAGTTCGTGATCTTCGAGTACGCGACGTCGACGACGAGCCCCGGGTACTCGAGCAGCAGGATGCCGGCGCCGTCGGCGCCGCTGGCGATCGGCACGGATGCAGCGCGCACCGCGTCCGGTCGGCCGAACAGCAGGACGGCCGCGTGCACCCCGTACACGCCGAGGTCGGCGAGCGCGCCGCCACCGAGAGCCGGGTCGAAGATGTTCACCTGTCGCCCCGCGAGCACGTCGTCGTAGCGCGACGAGCGCTTCTGGTAGTGCAGCGAGGCCCGGCGCAGCACGCCGAGCGACGGCAGCAGGTCGCGGATCGCGGCGGTGCCCGGGTCGTACGCCAGCCGCATCCCCTCGATCAGTACGCGGTCGGCCCGGCGCGCCTCGTCGACGAGGTCGCGCCACTCGGCCGACGTCGCGACCGCGGGCTTCTCGACGAGGACGTGCTTGCCGGCGCGCAGTGCCTGGCGCACCTGCGCGGCGTGCACACCGTTGGGCGAGCCCACGTACACGGCGTGGATCTCGGGGTCGGCCAGCACCGCGTCGAGATCGGCGGATGACCCCGCCGCCCCGATCTCGTCGGCGAACGCGCGGGCTCGCTCGGCGTCACGCGAGTAGGCGACCGCCACGCGAATGCCCTCGACCTCGTCGACCGCGCGCGCGAACGCGACCGTGATGACGCTGGAACCGATGGTGACGAGGTTGATCATGCACCGATCGTCTCACGCTCTCCGCACGCCCCTCCGGCGCCCGTGGAGGGCTCGGGCGGCCGACGCGCGGTCATGTTGCGCCCGTGCCCGCGAGTCCGTCGACACAGAGGCAGTGCGAAATATTCGCTTTAACGGATAATCTGTGTGAAGCGCATATTTAGGGAGAGCCGATGGACACGCATGATGCCCTGAAGTCCCTCCGCGCCATCGGTGTCGCTGCAGAGGTCGCGGGTCCGCGCACGGTGCGAGCGGGGGGAATCGAGCTGCACCTGGTCACGACTCGGGATGCCCCTGTTCGCGCAGACGCCGAGCGAGCGTTGGCGTCGCTGAAGCCCGACCAGCGCGCACTTCTCATCGCCGATGTCATCACTCCGAGCTTGCGCCAGATAGCTCTTCAGGACGATCGTCTCGTCGTTGTGAGCGTGGACAGTGTGATGTGGGATCGCCAGGCTGTGGCCCTCAGCGATGCGGGGGGACCCACGCACGCGAGGGCCGCCGGCCGTCGGCCCTACGGACGCTTCGCGGTGGCGCGCGCGCTTCTCGCTGCCGAAGGACCTCTTACTCAACAACAGCTGGTGACCGGCACCGGCATCACACAGGCTGCCGTCTCTCGGGCGCTTTCCTCATCATTCTTCGACGGCGTGCTCGAACGCGCCTGGGGTGGGACCAGAGTGGCGGATCGGGGTGCGCTGTTCGAGCGTGCCGTCGCCGACTACCCCGGCCCGGCCGGAGTCACCACCTACTGGTGGCACGGCACGAGCGCGATGGAGCAAGCCGACGTGCTCGCCGCCGCCGACGAGACAGCGCTCGTCTCGGGCGATATCGCGGCGGATCGGATGCGGGCATGGCGGACGCCCGAGCACGCCGTCGTGTACACCCGGGCGCAGCCGAATCTCCGAGACATGGGATATTCGCTGGCCGACAGCTCGGATTACACACTGATGCTCGTCCACCCCGACGACCACACCATCTGGCCGACCGCTCGAGCCTGGGAAGTGCCGGGCACCGCGGATCCGGTGATTGCATCGTTCGACGTGGCCCGCACCGGAACACGGGGTGATCACATCGAAGCAGTCGACCGGATCCGCGAGTACGTGATCGGAGCGAGACAGCGATGAGCGATGCCGACGACGAACCGAGCGGGGAGTTCTCTGCGAGCGGCTCCTCCGAAGGCGAGGCAGGATGGGCTGGTCGCCCGCAAGGCTCACGTCGTGGCGACCAGCGCGACAGATGATGCCGCGTACGAAGCGCTCATCGACCTATCGACGATCTTGGCCGGACGCGCGGAGACGATGGTCATCGGCGGCCACATGGTCTCCCTCCTCTGCACGGCCTTCCCGAGCCCCGGGCTGGTCGAACGGCGCACGAATGACGCCGACGCGGGTATCCCCATCGAGCTCGCCGCCACCGGTGAACTGCACAGCGCACTCCTCGATCTGGGCTACGCCGCCGACGGGGGCAACCGCTACGTCAAGGGCAACAGCGACGCCCCACCCACCATCGACCTGCTCATTCCGTCGTACAGCGGGAGACGGCGTCCGTCGTTCTGCTGTCGTCATGATCCCCGGGATCGAGGCCGCCGTCGTCCTCAAAGCCATCGCGTGGCGAGATCGCCGCCTGCGCACCGAGAAAGATGGCGTCGACCTGAGCAACCTGTTCGCCGTGCTCGCACAGCACGGCGCGGACGATTTGGGCGGATGGCGCCTGACCGAGACGGAACTGACGGCGAGCCGACGCGACGCCGCACTACACCTCCATCAGCTCGCCGATACATGGGAAGTCAGACCTCCGAAGGCTCGCGTCGACGCCCGCGCGCTCGTATCACGCATCCGCTCCTTCGTGACTCGACCCACCGATCCCGGCTCGGAACATCCGCCCTCCGCCCACTCAGCGCCGTGAACGCACCCACAGAGGACCCACCGTCCCTGACGTGACACGGATCTCGCGCCCCGCCCCGAAGAGCCCGCGGCTCACAACCGGCGCGGGTGTCAGCCGGTGGGGCCGCCGTGCTCCGGCCCCATGAGCGGGCGGAGGGCCCGGGTCAGCGCGGCCACATCCGCCGGATCCGATTCGGCGAGCACCTCGGCCTCCCGCCGCACGAGCTCGACCATGGCCGCGTCGACGCTCGCGAGCCCGGCATCCGTGAGGCGCACGTAGACGCTCCTCCCGTCGCTCGGGTTGCGCTTGCGCTGCACGAACCCGCGGGCCACCAGATTGGCGAGCCGGTTCGACATCGCCGCGCTCGTGATCATGGTGCGCTCGATCAGCTGCGCCGGGCTCAGCTGATGCGGCGGATCGCTCCGGCGCAACGCCGCCAGGACGTCGAACTCCCACGAGGCGAGCCCGGCGGTCGCGAACGCGGATGCCCGCAGCCGGTCGAGGCGCAGGGCCGCGCGTCGCAGCCGCGACATGACATCCAGCGGCGTGAGATCGACGCCGGGCAACCGCTGCGACCATGCGTCGATCAGCAGATCGACTTCGTCGTCTCGGTCGGCGGGTGCCACATGACGAACGTAGCCCACGGGAGGGTCGTCGGGCGGGGCGGGATCGCCGATGTTAGCGTCGGGGACGATGGACATCGACGAGGCGTCGCCCTCCCCCGCGCGCGCAGAGTTCGTGCAGTCGCTCGAGCGCGGGCTCGCCGTCATCCGCGCCTTCGGCGCCGAGCGCCCCCGGATGACGCTGAGCGACGTCGCTCGCGAGACGGGGCTCAGCCGGGCGGCCGCGCGCCGCTTCCTGCACACCCTCGTCGAGATCGGGTACGTCGGCACCGACGGGCGGGAGTTCTTCCTGCGGCCGCGTCTTCTCGAGCTCGGCTTCTCCTATCTGTCGGCCCTGTCGTTGCCCGAGATCGTGCAGCCGCATCTGCAGCGCCTGTCGGAGCAGACCGGGGAGTCCTCATCCGCCGCCGTCCTCGACGGCGACAGCATCGTGTACGTCGCGCGGGTGGCGGTGCGGCGCATCATGTCGGCGGCCATCGGCGTCGGCACCCGCCTCCCGGCCTACGCGACGTCGATGGGACGCGTGCTGCTGGCCGCCCTGCCCGGCGAGCAGCGCGGTGCCGCGCTCGCCGAGGCGCCGCTGCGCGCCCTGACGCCCGGCACGATCACGGACGCGGGCGCGTTGTCGGCCGAGCTCGACCGGGTCGCCGCGCAGGGGTGGGCGCTGGTCGATCAGGAGCTCGAGGAGGGGCTCCGCTCGGTCGCCGCCCCCGTCCGCGATGCGAGCGGTCAGGTGGTCGCCGCCATCAACGTGGCCGCCCCCGCCCGCCGCGACCGCTCCGGCACGGATTTCGTCGCTCCCCTCCTCGCCGCCGCCGCCGCGGTGGAAGAGGACCTGCGTCGCACCGGCACCCGCGTGCGCTAAGCCGACGCCGCGCGAACGACACCCGGCACCGCCGTGTGCTGGCCGGCACCGCGCGTTCGATACCCGGGCATAGGCTGCTGTCTTCGGAGACGAAGGGGAGCCATGAGCTCGTTCAACGACGCGGGCCCGGATGCGGGCCGGCCCGGTATCGATGTGCCCGACGGGCGCGGACGCACCGGCCTCGACCGGGCCGGACGCGATCTGACCGGCAATCCCCGCGTCGTCGTGCGCGACGTCGAGGTGCTGACGTCGAGCTGGTTCGTGACCCGCAAGACCACGTTCGACTACCAGCACGCGGACGGCACCTGGTCGACCGAGCAGCGCGAGACCTACGACCGCGGCGACGGCGCGTGCATCCTGCTCTACGACGCGACCGCGCGCACCGTGCTGCTCGCCCGCCAGTTCCGCTACCCCGTCTACGTCAACGGTCACCCCGACGGCATGTTCATCGAAGCAGCCGCGGGTCTGCTCGACGAGGACGCGCCGGAGGTCGCGATCCGCCGGGAGGCCGAGGAGGAGACCGGGCGCCGCGTCGGCGAGGTCGAGCACGTGTTCGACGTCTACATGAGCCCCGGGTCGGTCACCGAGAAGCTGCACTTCTTCGCCGCCCCCTACCGACAGGGCGACGTCGTGCCCGGGTCACGGGCCGGTCTTGCCGAGGAGGGCGAGGACATCGAGGTGCTCGAGCTCGGCATCGACGACGCTCTCGCGCGCATCGGTCGCGACATCGTCGACGCGAAGACCATCATGCTGCTGCAGTGGGCGGCGCTCCGCGGGCCCTTCGCCCCGCGAGGCTGATCGGCGCACCATGGCCGTACGACTGCTGCTGATCTCCGACACCCACATCCCGGGCCGCGCCCGCGAGCTGCCGCCGGCGGTGCGCCGCGCGGCGGATGCGGCCGACCTCATCGTGCACGCGGGCGACTGGGTGCGGGAGTCGGTACTGGAAGATCTGCAGGGCCACGGCGAGGTGCTGGGCGTCTGGGGCAACAACGACGGCGACGACCTGCGCGCCCGCCTCCCCGAGATCGCGCGGCGCACGATCGAGGGCGTGCGCGTCGCGGTGATCCACGAGACCGGCGACGCCCGCTCCCGAGAGCGACGGATGGCGGCTGCCTTCCCCGACACCGACGTGCTGATGTTCGGGCACAGCCACATCCCCTGGGACACCACGACTCCCTCGGGGCTGCGGCTGCTGAACCCCGGTTCCCCGACCGACCGTCGTCGCCAGCCGCGGCACACCTACCTGACCCTCGTGATCGACGACGGCGCGGTGCGGGACGTCGACCTGATCGCCCTCTGAGCGTTCGTCAACCCCCTCCGCCCCGAGCGGCGCCGACGTAGCGTGGGCGGACCGAGACGAAGGAGACGACGATGTCCAACAACACGTTCCCGCCGCCCGTGCCGCTGCCCGCCGACGGCGAACCCGCCGTCGACGCGACGCGCGAGGTGGACGGCGAAGAAGTGCTCGACGAAGACCTCAACGACGATCTCGTCGACAGCGCCGAGGCCGACCGCCTCGCCGCCGACGAAGGCTGACGCCCCCACCCCCTGGCCCTGGCCCTGGCCCTGGACCCGCGAGACAGCACTTTCGCGCCGAGACCGCGGGTTTAACCCGCTGTCTCGGCGCCGGGTTGCTGTCTCGCGGGTCAGCGGTCGGTGGGCGTGCCGGGCCGGGTGGCTACGGGGCGCGACGGGACGAGCTTCAGGCCGATGACGGCGAGGACGATGCCGCCGATGAACGCGGCCTTGGCGAGCGAGAAGGCCTCGGCGCCCGTGACCATCGCGAAGGTGACGGTGAGCGCGGCGCCCACACCCACCCACACCGCGTAGGCGGTGCCGATGGGGATCGACCTCGCCGCCCAGCCGAGACCCACCATGCTCGCGGCGAGCGCGGCGATGAACACGAGCGACGGCACGAGAACCGTGAAGCCCTCGGAGTAGCCCAGGGCGGTCGCCCAGACGGCCTCGAGCACGGCGCTGATGAGCAGCACGATCCACGGCATGTCAGCTCACCGCCTTCAGACCGATGACGCTGCCGACGAGCAGGAGCAGCAGCAGGATGCGGGCGAGCGACGGCGCCTCGGTGCGCGTGATCATGGCCCAGACGACCGTGAGCGTCGCGCCGATGCCGACCCAGACGGCGTAAGCCGTTCCGGTAGGAAGGTCCGTCATGGCATAGGCGAGACCCGCCATGCTGGCCACGAGGGAGACGGCGAACAGGATCGTCGGTCGCGGCCGGCGGAACCCCTTCGAGGCGGCCAGGGCCGAGGCCCACACCGCCTCCAGGACGCCGGAGGCGATCAGGATGAACCAGGACATGACGAAACCCTTCCGAGTCAGTCTTGTCGTGTGCGGGTACTGCTCCCTCGTCCGCGGCGCCCTCGTCGGTGCTCGCGACCAGGATAGCCGCCGAGGGTGAGCAGTGGCTGGGCAGCCCTGGGCTAGCGTGGCGGGATGGACGCTGACGGGATGAGCACGCCGGACGAGGCGCCGACGTCGGGGCCTGCGTCAGCGTCGCCGGCGCGGCCGAGGTGGCTCTGGCCGCTCTTCTGGGTCAACGTGTCGACACTGATCCTCGGCGGACTGGGCTATGTCGCCGGATTCATCGGCGAAGCAGGAGAGGCCTTCATTCTCGCGATGATCTTCCCGCAGGTGTGGGTCTCGGTCGTCCAACCCTGGCTCGGCGCTCTCATCGGAGCCCTCGTGGTGGCGGTGTCGGTCATCGCCGCCGTACCGAGCGGCCGGCGCGGTGCGTCGTTCGGCCGCCGCTTCTTCACCGCGCTGACGATGACGGGCTTCGTCTCCGTCTGCCTCAGCACCCTCGCCAGCATCGTGCTGCTGATCTGGGCGACGACCTCGCTCTGACCCGCGTCACTCCGCCGAGCGCGTGTGGATGTCGGACTCGAGGGAGGTGCCGTTGAGGTCGACGTAGAGGTGGCGCTCGGTGACCGACACGGTCATGGTGTTGCGCCGCCCGAGGTCGGTGACGAGCGCGTCCACGAAACCGGGATCGAAGCTGTGCAGCAGGATCGACTCGGCGCGGTGGATCTTCTTGCCCGCCCAGGGCGCGGCCACCTTCGCCGGATCGCGGTGCGTGTAGACCACAGCCCGCCCGGAGAGCTTGCTGCCGTAGTGCAGCCGCGCTGCATCCGGCGCTCCCACCTCGATCCACGCCGTGATCGTGCCGGTCAGATCGCGGACCAGCACCGCGGGTTCGTCGGTCGACGAGATGCCCTCGCTGAAGGCGATTCCCTCGTCGAACTCCAGGAGGTACGCCAGGACGCGCGTCAGCATGTAGGCGTCGGTCTCGGAGGGATGCCGCGCCACCCGCAGTGTGACGTCGTCGTAGACGCCGCGGTCCACATCCGCCAGAGAGACCTCGAATGTGTGGATCGTCGCACCGGCAGCCATGGTGTCCCACCCTACGCGCCCCACCCGCCCCCGCTGCGCCCTGCGCTGCACCCGCGAGACAGCGCTTTCGCGCCGAGACCGTGGTTTTAACCCGCTGTCTCGGCGCCAAGTTGCTGTCTCGCGGGTCAGAGATCGATGACGCGAGCGGTCGCGGCGTCCCAGCGGCGGAGGCGCGTCACGGTGCCGACGATGTCGTGCGGCTGGATGAGGCGGAGCGCTGCGGGCAGGTCGGTGAGCTTCATCCGCCGGCCGAGCGTCACGTGCGGCATCCATTCGTCGGGCGCGGTGTGCGGTGCGTCCGAGCCCGGTCCGGCCTCGCGGTGCACCTCCGCGTGCAGCTGCACGAGCGGAGCGCCGGCCAGCACGGAGCGGGCGAGCACTCGCCGATCCCCGTCGCCGAACAGGACCGGTGCCCCGATCCGCACGGCGAGGGGCAGGCGCGCCACGGCGCCGGAGAAGGCGATGTCCGCGAGCTCCGGGCGGACGAGGACCGTGATGTGCGGCCTGTTGCTGGCGGATGTGTGGGCCGCCATGCTCGACAGCCCGACCGCCGCCAGCCGATCCCACTCCGCACGGATCGCCGCCTCCGTCCGATCGTCGAACAGCAGCTCGATGCTCGTCACCTCGCTCACCCCGCGAATCTACGCGCCCCTCCCCCTCCCTCACCCGCGAGACAGCACTTTGGCGCCGAGACCGTGGGTTTAACCCGCTGTCTCGGCGCCAAGGTGCTGTCTCGCGGGTCAGGCGACTCGCGGGGTCCCGCTACACGCGGGAGGCGAGGGTGGCGCCGGCGCGGCGGAGCCAACGCAGCGGGTCGGACATCGCGGCGGAGGCGGAGCCGGCGAGGTCGGTCAGCGACAGCGCGGCGGTGAACGGGGCGAGGTCGGCATCCGCGCCGATGGCGCCGGCCACGAGCGCCGTGGGCCGCCGCGCCCGCTCGGCGACGAATGCCGGCACCTTACCGGCGGCGGACTGGGCGTCGTAGCGCCCCTCCCCCGTCACCACGAGATCTGCGGTGGATGCGGCCGCCTCCAGTCCGATGAGGTCCGCGACCGCGGCGGCCCCCGGAACGATGCGCGCTCCCCACGCCATGAGCCCGAACCCGGCGCCCCCGGCCGCACCCGCGCCCGGCGTCCCGGGGTCGACGGGAAGGAGCCCCGCAAACGACGCCACGGCTGCGTCGACCTCGGCGATCTCCTCCGGCGCGAACCCCTTCTGCGGGCCGAACACGGTGGCGGCGCCGGTCGCCCCGAGCAGCGGATTCGTCACGTCGGTCAGGACGATCGCACCGCCCGCCGGGAGGGGACGCAGGCCCGTGAGGTCGACCGCGCGCACGCGCGCCAGGTCGCGCGCGCCGTGCGCGTCGCCGCCCGCGGGGGCGAGCACCGCCCCGAGCGCGCCGAGCAGGCCCGCCCCCGTATCGGTCGAGGCGCTCGATCCGATCGCGAGGACGAGGCGCGACACCCCGGCATCCAGCGCCGCGACGATCGCCGCGCCGAAGCCCGCCGTGCTCGCCGCCCACGGATCGCGGTCGTCGCCGAAGAGCTCGAGCCCCGCGGTGGAGGCGAGCTCGACGACGCCGGTGCCGTCGGGCAGCAGCACCCACCCGGTGTGCACATCGGGTCGCCCCGGCGCCGGCCCCGGAACGGTCACCGGCATCCGTCGGGCTCCCGCGACGGCGGCCTCGAACGCGGCGAGCGTGCCCTCGCCGCCGTCGGCCATGGGCCGGAGTACGATCTCGGCGCCGGGCTCGACCTCGCGCCAGCCGTCGGCGAGCGCACGGGCGGCCTGCGTCGCCGTCGCCGTGCCCTTGAAGCTGTCCGGCGCGAAGACGACGCGGGTCATGCGCGTTCGGGCGTGCTCGCGCGGAGCACGACCTCGGGCTCACGCAGCGGTCCCGCGGACTCGGACGGATCGTCGAGCGCGAGCCGCAGCGCCCGGGCGCCGATCTCCTCGAGCGGGAGGCGGACGGTGCTGAGGCCGGGCGTCACGTCACGGGCCGTGGGGATGTCGTCGAACCCGGCCACGGCGATGTCGGCGCCGATCGTCCTGTTGGCCGCCCGGACGGCCGCCATCGCCCCGATGGCCACCACATCGCTGACGCCGAAGACGAGCGAGCCGGCAGCAACGCCATCGCGCAGCGCGGCGCGCATCTGCTCCTCGCCCGCGTCACGCGTGAAGGCTCCGCGGCGGACGCCGACGATCTCGCCGCCCGCGGCCTCGAAGCCGCGCCGGAACCCGTCGAGCCGGTCGTCGGAGGTGCGGATGCCGGCCGCCGCACCCAGGAGGATCGCCCGTGCGTAGCCCCGGCGTGCGAGGGCACGCGCGAGGGCGGCGGCGCCCTCGCCGTTCGCGATCGGAAGCGCGGTCGCGGGAGCCACATCGGCGCCGAGCGCGACGACCCGGCCGCCGGCATCGATCACGGCGTCGACCTCGCGGCGCAGCTCCGGCGGCAGCCGGTCGCCCGCACGCGACGTGGCCAGGATGACGGTGTGCGGGCGCTGACCGCGCAGCATCCGCACGACATCCGCCTCGCGTTCGGCGTCACGGCCGGCCACGGCGATCGTGACGTGGAGTCCCGCCGCCGAGGCCTCGCGCGCGACGCCGGCCGCGATCTGACCGAAGTAGGGGTCGGCGATGTCGGCGACCACGAGCGACACCACGGCGGACGTCCCGCGCGCCGTGGCCTGCGCGGACAGGTTCGCGGAGTACCCCAACGACTCCGCCGCGGCCGCCACCTTGTCGCGGTACGCGTCGGCGACCCGCCGCGTCGAACCGTTGAGGACCCGGGATGCGGTGGCCAGCGACACCCCCGCCTGACGCGCGACGTCGTCGAGGGTGGGCGCGCGGCGCGCCGTCGGCGAGTCGGTCACGCCCGCGAGTCTACGGCGCGGGCGAGCGACGGCGACACGCTCGCGCCGAACGTCTCGACCACGCGACGTGCGACCTGTTCGGGGGCGGTGGCCCACACATCCGCGTGGAAGATCTCGACCTCGACGTCGCCGTCGTAGCCGGTGCGCTCGACCGCCGCCGTCACCGCGGCGAGGTCGATGACGCCCTCCCCCGGGTAATGACGGCTCAGCAGCACGTCGGCCGCGAGGGGCGTCCTCCAGTCGCACACCTGGTACGACGCGATGCGCCCTTCCCGGCCCGCGCGCTCGATGGCCTCCGGCAACGCCGGATCCCAGAACACGTGGAACGTGTCGACCGTCGCACCGACGACGTCGGGCGCGAAGTCGCCGGCCAGGTCGAGCGCCTGCGTGAGCGTCGAGACGACCGCGCGATCGGTGGCGTACAGGGGATGCAGCGGCTCGATCGCGAGCGTGACGCCCGCCGCCTGGGCGTATGGCGCCAGCTCTCCCACGGCGTCGCGCACCCGCGCGCGCGCCCCGGCGAGGTCCCGCGATCCGTCGGGGATGCCGCCCGCGACCAGCACGAGCACCGCCCGGGACCCGGGGGCCCCGGCGGCGGCGAGGGTCGCCGTCTCGTCGATCGCGCGGCGATTGTCGTCGAGCGCCCGACGGCGGTCCGGCCCCTCGGGGGCGGTGAAGAAGCCGCCCCGGCAGTAGGTCGAGAAGCGCAGACCGGATGCGGCGAGCATCCGTGCGGCCTCGGCCAGCCCGGCCTCCGCCACCGGCTCCCGCCACAGCCCGATCGCCGGGATCCCGGCGTCGGCCGTCACGCGCAGGGCGGTGGCCAGATCGGCGTGCTTGATCGTGGCCTGGTTGAGGGACAGCCGGGGGTCGGGCGCGGTCATGCGTCCACTCCGTTCAGGGTCAGCAGGTCGCGCCAGCGCGCGGCGGCGAGGTCCGGATTCTCGAGGGCGCGCGCCTCGTTGGCGAGCTCGACGATGCGCGAGAGGTGCGGGAGACTGCGCGCGGAGTGCAGTCCGCCGACCATCTGGAACGCCGGCTGGTGCCCGTTGAGCCAGGCGAGGAAGGCGACACCCGTCTTGTAGAAGTAGGTGGGGGCCGCGAAGATGTGGCGACTCAGCGCCTCAGTGGGGCCGAGCAGGCGGGCGTAGGTGGCGGGATCGCCCTCGTCGAGCGCCCGGATGGCGGCCGAGGCCACCGGGGTGATCGCGGCGAATGCGCCGAGCAGCGCGTCGGAGTGGGTGCGCGACGAGCGCGGGTCCCGCTCCGGCTGGGGCACGTCGGGGGCGTCGGCTCCGCCGATCAGCCCGACGTAGTTGAAGTCGTCGCCGGTGAACATGCGGACCCCGTCGGGCAGGCGCTCGCGCACCGAGACCTCGGCGTCCGCATCCAGCAGGCTCATCTTCACGCCGGCCACGACCTCGCGGTTCTCCTCGATCACCTCGACGAGCACGTCCGCCGCGAGCCGCCAGTCGTCCGAACCGAAGTAGCCGCGCAGCGTCGGGTCGAACGCCGGCCCGAGCCAGTGCAGGACCACCGGCACCGTCGCCGACGCCAGCACCTCCCGGTACACGCGGCGATAGTCGTCGGCGCCGCCGGCGGCCCGCGCCAGGTGACGACTGGCCATGAGCACCGGCCCCGCCCCGTGCTCCTCGGCGACGTGCAGCTGCTCCTTGTAGGCGTCAACGACCTGCGCGAGGGTGATGAGCTCGTCATCGACGTGGTCGGTGTTGACGCCGACCACGACCGATCCGCCCTCCTCACGCGCCACCCGGGCGGACCGGATGATCAGCTCACGGGTCGCCGCGGCATCCAGCCCCATGTTGCGCTGAGCGGTGTCCATGGCGTCGGCCACCCCCAGCCCCCAGGAGTAGACCGAGCGACGGAAGTCGAGCGTCGCGTCCCAGTCGATCGCCGCGGGGCGCCCAGGGGTGTTGTCGGCCCAGGCGAGCGGCACCACGTGAGCGGCGGCGTACGCGACGCGGGTACGGAGGGGCTCCGTCGGCGCGGCGAACGTCGCGCCCTCCGCGAGGGGGACCCGGGTGGTGCGGCCGTCATCCGACAGCAGAGTGAGCGTCATGGTCGGGGGCTCAGCTCAGCGACAGCGCAGGCAGATCGAGCTTGCGGCCTTCGCGGCTCGAGCGGAGGCCCGCCTCGGCCAGCTGCACGCCGCGTGCGCCGGCGAGCAGGTCGTAGGCATAGTCGGTGCCCTCCACGTACGAGAGGAGGAACTCCTCCCACTGCTGCCGGAAGCCGTTCTGGAACACATCGTTGGTCGGGACGTCGGCCCAGTCGGCGTCGTAGTCGTGCCCGTCGGCCAGGTCGGGGTTCCAGACCGGCTTGGGCGTGGCGTTGCGGTGCTGGATCTTGGCGCCGAACAGGCCCACCACCGCGGAGCCGTGCGTGCCGTCGACGTGGAACTCGACCAGCTCGTCGCGGTTGACCCGGACGGTCCACGACGAGTTGATCTGCGCCACGACGCCGCCCTCGAGCTCGAAGATGCCGTAGGCGGCGTCCTCGGCGGTGGCGGTGTAGTGCGCGCCCGCCTCATCCCAGCGATCGGCGATGTGGACGGCGGCCTGCGCGTAGACGCTCCTGACCTCGCCGAACAGGTTCTCGAGCACGTAGTTCCAGTGCGGGAACATGTCGACGATGATGCCGCCGCCGTCCTCGGCGCGGTAGTTCCAGCTGGGGCGCTGAGCGGGCTGCCAGTCCCCCTCGAACACCCAGTAGCCGAACTCCCCGCGCACCGAGAGGATGCGGCCGAAGAACCCGGAGTCGATGAGGCGCCGCAGCTTCTGCAGGCCCGGCAGGTACAGCTTGTCGTGCACGACGCCGGTCTTCACGCCGGCCTCGGCGGCCAGCGCGGCGAGTTCGAGCGCTTCCTCCAGCGTGCCGGCCGTGGGCTTCTCGGTGTAGATCGTCTTGCCCGCCGCGACCGCCTTGCGCAGCGCCGTGGCGCGCGCCTTCGTCACGAGGAAGTCGGCGTAGATCTCCCAGCGGGGATCGGCCAGAGCGGCGTCGAGGTCGGTGGTCCAGTCCTCGATCCCGTGACGCTCGGCGAGCTCGGCGAGCGTGTTCTCGTTGCGCCCCACGAGCAGCGGGCGGACGGTGAGCCGTGAGCCGTCGGGCAGCAGGATGCCGCCCTGATCGCGGATGGCGAGGATGGAGCGCACCAGGTGCTGGCGGTACCCCATGCGGCCGGTCACCCCGTTCATGATGACCCCGATCTCGCGGGTCGGAGCGGCGTGGTTCTCTGTCATGGTGTTCCTCCATTGGAAAGCGCTTACCCGTCTCACTGTAGCCATGGGAAGGCGCTTTCCGCAACCGGCGTCAGCGGACGGTGACCACGTGGGCGGAGCTTTCCGTGCTGCCGGCGGCGTTCGTGAAGACGACGCGGTAGTCGTATCGACCCGCCGGCCGTGCCGACACGCTCGCCACGGCGCGCTGCGGCCCCGGGCTCGCGGCGTCCAGCTGCCCGCCCGCGATCTCGACACCGTTCTCGAAGAACGCGTAGCTGCTCGCGTTGGTGCCCCACCAAAGATCCGCCGTCACGGAGTACGAGCCGTCACCGTCCGCATTGTCGTCGCTCAGCACCGGCGTGTGCGGCGCCGCATGCGCGACCTCGACCATGAGAGGTGCGGTCTCGGACGAGCCCGTCGAGTTCACGAGGCGCACGACGTAGGTGTAGCGGCCGTTCGCTCGATCGGCGACGTCGAACGCCATGCGCTGCGCCGCGGGCGAGTGCAGCGAGAGATCGGCCCGTGCGATCTCCACCCCGTTCTCGAGGAGGACGGCGCGGCGCGCGTTCTCGCCCCACCACAGGTCGACGACGACCGCGTAGGTGCCGTCGCTGAGCCCGGTGTCCCAGCCCTCGTCGCTGTGGAGCACGCCGACGGCGGGCGCGGCCGTCGATCCGTCGTGGCGCACCGTGACGACGGCGCGCGCTGGGACGGTCGTCCCCTCCACGGTGCCCGCGATCTCCACGGTGCCGTCCGCGCTCCACGCGCTCTCCGCCGGTAGCTCCCAGGCCACCGCGACCACCTCGTGCGTTCCGTCGGCGCGGGAGACCGCGACCGTCTCGGGGAGAACGGGCAGATCGTTGCGATACGTCTGCACCGCGACGGCGTCGATCGCCACGATCGGCGAGGCGATCTCGCCGTAGAGGCGGAGTTCGGCGACCCCCAGGATGCCCTCGTTGGTTAGCCGCAGGTAGCGGAAGCCGCGCCCCGCCGCATCCGCCGCCGCGTCGATCCCCTGCCACGCCAGCGTCGGCTGCACACCCGAGACGATCGGGTGCCACTGTGCGAGATCGTCGGAACCGAGCAGCCGCAGGTTCTTGAGCCGCCCGGTGCCGTAGGCGTCCTGCCGGAGAGCCAGCTCGACGCGGTCGAGCGCGACGGTGTGCGCGTCGCCCAGGTCGAACACGATGTCCGCCGAGCCATTGATCACGCGCGCGTCGGTGGACGTCGACAGCGCGTTGTCGAACAGCGAGCGCGGGCGCGCCACCGCGGAGGTGTCCGGCGCTCCGGCGAGTGTCACGGTCGCGGCCCGGTCGGTGAGGGGCGCGAGCAGCCCCTCGTCCGTGCCCAGCCGCACCGCCGATCCATCGGTCGTCGCCCGGACCGGGACCGCCTCGCGCCCCGCGGCCGTCGTGTGCTCGACCGCGACGGCCACCTGCTGGCCGAGGCGGTCGTCCACCGCGATGACCGCCTGCGCCCGGTAGTGACCGGCGACGCCGGTGGGCTCGGCGTCGACGCCTTGCCCGTCGATCGAGACCGCGACGTGGGACGGCGGGTCGGAGAACACCAGGTCGGCGCTCACGACCGACCCGTCGACCGCGTAGTTGCCCAGGGCGTGATCCGACCGCAGCGTCAGCGAGGTGAGGTCGGACACGGGCGCCTCGTGCGTGCCGAACAGACGCACTTCCGCGACGTTGATGATGTTCCCGTTGGTCAGACGCACGTAGCGGTACGCGTCCGCGTCCAGACCCGCGAGACGCTGCCAGTCGGATGTCGCCGTCACGTTCGAGGTGAGCGGCACCCATGTCTGCCGGTCGTCGGACCCCTCGAAGCGCAGCGAGCTCAGTCGGGTCGTGCCGTACTGGTCCTGCCGCACGAGGACGTCCGCTCCCGTGACCGCGACGGCCGCACCCTCGCCCAGATCCCACTCGATCGAGGCGCGCCCCGCAGCGAGACGCGTGTCGGAGTGCGTGGCGATGTCGTGATCGAACAGCCGCGCCGCGTCGGCGGCGTGCGTGGGCGACGGCGTCCCGTCGAGCCCGATCACGCGCGCCGCCTGGAGGACGCCGTCGATCAGCCCGTCATCGCTCGACGCGTACACCGACGAGCCGTCGGACGTCGTGCGGACGGCGTCGGCGGCGACCCCCTCGGATGTGGTGTGCCCGATCTCGAACGCCACACGGCCGGATGCCGCAGGCTCGGGCAGCGCGACCTGGGCGCTCCAGCTGCGCCCGTCGTCGGTGTCCGCCGTCGCGACGACCCCCGCGATCGTGACGGTGACACCCGAGATGACCTCGGCGGACGTGAACTGCACCCGCACCGGGTCGCCCGCCACCGCGCGGCCCTTGAGCGAGCCGGGCGCGCTGATGCCGATCGAGGTGAGGTCGCCCACGGTCTCGGTGCGCTCGCCGTAGATGTGGAACTCGGTGAGCTCGAAGAGCCCGCGCACGGTGCCGTAGAGGACGTCGGGGAGCGGTTCGAGCAACTGCACCTTGAGGAACTGGAAGCGCTCGTCGCGCAGCTCCGGCGCGACGGTCAGCGTCTGATAGTCCTGCGTCATCGTGGTCACCCCGGGCGTGAGCCGGGTCCAGGTCACGCCGTCGTTCGACCCGAAGACGGCGGAGTTGGCCAGGCGGTCCTCGAAGATGTTCGAGCGCAGCCCGAACTGCTCGGCCGAGACCTTGGCACCGGGGCCGAAGTCGAAGACGTGTGCGAGATTCTGAGCCTGACCGTACGAGGTGCCTGTCTGCGGATCATCGTCGTCGAGGAAGCCCGCCGACGTGCCCGCTGTCGAGCTCGCGAGAAGGTCGGGGTAGATCAGGCGCCCGTCCGCGGAGGTCGGTGAGATCTCGCGAAGCGCGTCACCCGCCGCCACGAGATCGTCCACCGCAGCCGAGAACTCGACCGCCGATCCGCCGACCGCGTCGGATGCGGCCGCCTGCGCGGCGAGGAACGGCGTCCTCGTCGCGCGCTCGTAGCCGGTCGCGGGATCGAAGCGATCCGACGCGGCCACGACGGCCGCCTCGCGATCGACGGTCGCGCGCAACTGCACGCGGCGCGCCGCGATGCTCTGCCCGTCGTCGACCGAGAGGAGGACGGCGGCGTTCCCGGCGACGGTCGGCGCCCAGGTCACCTGGCCGGTCTGCGGGTCGAGCTGCGCTCCCGCGGGCAGCCCGGATGCCGTGTAGGCGAGTGCGTCGCCGCCGTCCGCGGCGAGGTCGATCGTCGCGTCGTCGCCGACCGCGACGATCGCCGTGCTCACCGGCGCGTTCCATCCGAGCGGCGCGAGTGTCGACGTGTCGACGCGCAGGCTGTCGACATCGACCCGCCCGTCGCCGTCGGCGACCTCGAGGTAGAGGAGGTCCCCGATGGTCTCGGTGCCGCTCAGCTCGACGACCACCTGACGCCACGCCCCGTCCGTGTCGGGCAGCACGACGGTGCGATCGAGGCCGAAGGAGAGCCGGAGGTCGACCTCCCCGTCGGTGCGCACACGCAGCGCCACTCGCTTCGACGCGGTCGAGGCGTTGAGCAACGAGATCTTGTCGGAGCCCTGCAGCGAGACGTACCCGCTGTCGCCGTCCGCGCCACGCGCGGGCGATCCGGCGATGTCCGCGAAGCGGTCCTCGATCTGCACCTCTGTGGCGCTCGTCTGCGGGGCGGGCACGGCCGTGCCGGCAGCCGCCGCCGGCACGTGCAGCCAGAAGTCCCCGCCGCCGTCGACGTTGTCCCATGCCCGCGTCACGGCACCGCGGTAGAAGAAGTCGGGCGGCAGGCGCTTGTCGAACGCCTCGAGGTACGACGGCGCCGCCTGCGCCAGATCGACGCCGCGATCGTAGGTGTAGTAGTAGTACAGGTCCCAGAATCCGGCCGTGTTGTACCGACCGCGATAGGCGTTCGAGATGCGGTCGTAGGTGTCGCGCACGGTGCCGTCCGCCGAGATGGCGTAGCCGACCGGCGTCCATTCGGGGTCGCGCCCCAGCATGAACTCCCAGAAATAGTCGGCCGCCGCCAGGATGCGGTCGTCGAGGAACTCGTAGGGGCCGACGGCGTCGCCCGCGCTGGACACCGTGCCCGCGACCGGGTCCACCCGGGTTCCCTGCGCCATCATCGTGCGCGCGAGCATGTAGGCGTTCGTGATGTCGCCGCCGCCGTGCGCCTGATCCCGGCCCATCTCCACGTGCTGCACCCGGGGCGTCGCCAGCGGCTCACCGGTGGCGTCGTTCTGGGTGACGAGGCGGAACAGCCGCTCGATGGACCCGTTGAACCCTTGATCCTCGGCCGTCGCGTTCACGGTGAACCACTCGACGGCCCGCTCGTAGCCCGCCGCATCGTCGAGGAAGACGTACCCGGCCATCGAGCCGATGAGCGGGTAGTTGTGCTGATTCATGAAGTGGTTCTGATCGCTCTGATACGTCTCGATCACCGGCCGGACCAGGTGCGCGGAGAACGCGTCGGTGTCCGCCTGCGTCCAGGGCGTGGCGTCGTCCTCGCATCCGCCGTAGCGCAGCAGCTCGGCCGCCGTGACCATCCGGTTCAACGGGATCCCTGTGTGGATGTGCGCGTCGGGAAAGGCCGCGTAGGCGGCCGGATCCATCTGGGACCAGATGCGGATGATGGCCATCGCGTTGTCGCGATACACCTGCTCGCCCGTGAACACGTACATCAGCGCTTGCGTGTAGGCCTTCAGACCATCGGCGATGAACCGCGAGTTCACCGCCTGACTGTCGAACGCGGTGACGGCGGGAGACGTGGGCGAGTTGGCATCCCGGTTCGATGACGTCACGGTCGTCGCAGCGGCCGGCGACGACGCCATCGCCGCGTAGTACGACGCCCACGGCTCGGCGCCGGCGGCGAGCTGGGTGCGCACGTTGGCGAGCTCGTCGACCGTGACACCCACCCCCGGGTGGGTGAAGCCGGCCGCGCTCGTGGTGGTGTCGAACACCACGTCGCAGCCATCGTCCGCCCGCGCGGACGATGGCTGCGCGGTGGCCAGCAGGGCGCCGGCGATCGCGACGGCGAGACCGAGGCCGACGGCGCGGCGGAGCGCGGGGAAACGGGGATGGCGAGAGCTCATGCGGTGACCTTCTTCGTCGAGGGTGCCGTCGCGTATCCGTCATGGATAGCGTTTGCCAGTTAACAATGACGACGAGATCCGCTCCCGTCAAGGTGTGTCAGGAGACGGGGGAGGACTCGCTGATCGAGACGCGGTCGACGTCGACGCTCCAGCCACGGCCGTCGAGGTCGTCGGCACGCACGCCCACGAACATGCCCGTGAAGCGCAGGCGGTCGCCGTGGTCGTCAGAGAGCTGCCAGGCCGGGTAGGCCCCGGGCAGCTCGCGCCACGCGGCGTCGCGCTCGCGCACCGCGGCGCGCAGCACGGTGCCGTCGATGTCGAGCGCCAGCTCCAGCGGCCCCGCGCCCACGGCGAACGGCACCGAGCGCGTCGTGCGGGACCCCTCGCGCACGACGACGCGCAGGTGCCGCCCGTTCTCGGCGTCATGGCCGATCTGGAGCCAGATCCAGCCGCGGCGGTCGTACCAGGCGATGACGCCGGCCATCTCGCGCGGCGTCCTCGGCTCGGCGTCGACGACCGCCTCGATTCGGCAGCGATGCTCCTCGACCCGTGCCAGGACCATGGACTGATCGAAGACGGATGCGGGCGAGTGGCCGCCGCGCAACCGCAGCCATCCGGGTCGCGACCGCAGGTCGGCCACGCACGGCGGCAACGGAGCCCGCAGCGTCGCCCACCGGGCGGAGTCGAGCACCGGCCGGTCGAAGTCGTCGTCGCGCCGGCGTTCGCGCGGCGGCGACTCCCCCGGGGTCTCGCCCGGGACGACGACGTCGACCGCACCGTGGTGGCCGCCGCCGGCGAGTCGCAGCCATCCGTCATCGTCGAAACGCACGTGCTGCAGGCAGGTCTCGCGGCCGAGCGTGCCGTAGCGCTCCCCCAGGTGCAGCACGGGACGGGTGGCGAGGTGCGCCAGCATCCATTCGCCGTCCGGGCGCTGCACCAGCTCGCCGTGACCCGCCTTCTGCAACGGAGTACCCGGGTCGTCGCGGCTCGTGAGGACCGCCGGACGGGGATCGCGCTCGTACGGACCGGTGCGGTGCCGCGACCGCGCCATGGTGATGCCGTGGTTCCATCCCGTGCCGCCGGCCGCGATCAGCAGGTAGTACCAGCCGTCCACGCGATACAGGTTCGGCCCCTCCACGAGCCCGTCCTCGCGATAGAGCGTCACCGCCTCGCCCGCCACCCGCCGCTCCTCGGGCAGGTACTGCTCGAGCACCAGCCCCGAGAAGGAGGGATGCTCGGGGCGCTGATCCCACTGCACGCCCACGATCCAGTGGGTGCCGTCGTCGTCATGGAAGAACGAGAAGTCGAACCCGCGCGAGCCCAGGTGGACGGGTTCGCTCCACGGACCGGTGATCTCCGGCGCCGTCACGAGGTAGTTGTCGATGTCCTTGTCGTCGCCGTCCATCGTGCGCACGATCGAGTACGCCAACCAGAACACGCCGTCGGCGTACGAGAGGCTCGGCGCCCACACGCCGCCCGAGTCGGGCACGCCGCGCAGGTCGAATCCCTCGTCCAGCGCGTGCCCCACGATCCGCCACGAGACGAGGTCCCGCGAGTGGTGGATGCGGACCGCCGGGTGGTACTCGAACGTGCTGGTGGCGATGTAGTAGTCCTCGCCCACCCGCACGATGGAGGGGTCGGGCGCGAAGCCGCGGATCACGGGGTTCGTCAGCGTGGGCACGACGGCTCCTTCAGAGCGGGAAGGGATGGGCGAAGGGCGACCCCGCGGCATAGCGCTCGACCTCGGCGACGGCGGCGCGGCCCAGTCGGCGCAGCTCGTTGCCGGTGGAGCCCGCGAGGTGCGGCGTGAGGAACACGTTCGGGAGCCCGTACAACGGGTGCCCGGCGGGCAGGACCTCGGGCTCGGTCACATCGAGGATCGCGCGGATGCGGCCGGTCCGCAGTTCGTCGACGAGCGCATCCTGATCGACGAGCGACCCCCGGGCGGTGTTGATGAGCGTGGCGCCGTCGGGCATCGCCGCGAGCACCTCGCGGGACACCATGCCGCGCGTCTGCGGGGTCTCGGGCGCGTGGACGGTGAGCACGCGGCTGCGTCGGGCGATCTCGGTCAGATCGTGCACCGGCTCGACCCCGAGGGCGCGGGCGCGGGCCGGGTCGAGGTAGGGGTCGAACGCGAGAACGCGCAGGTCCGATGCCGCCAGGTGCTCGGCGACGAGGGACCCGACGCTCGACGCCCCCACGATGCCGACCGTCGCCTCGAACGCCCCCGTGTGCGCCAGCTCGGCCTCGCGGTCGACCTCCCGCTGCTCGAGGCCGTACCGGCGCGACACCCAGAAGGCGTCCTTGAGCGCGAGGGCGATCATCGCGAGCGTGAACTCCGCCACGGGCACGGCGTTGGCCGCGCGGGCGGATGAGACGGCCACCCGGCCCGATGCGCTCGGATCGAGGAACCCGACTCCGCCGCCCCAGTGGACGACGGCACGGAGCGCGGGCAGGCGATCGAGGTCGGCCGCGCCGATGGGAGGCACGCCCCATCCGGTGATCAGCAGGTCGATCGCGGCGCGCTCGTCGGGCGTCAGGTCGTCGAGCGCGGCCACGGCCCTCGCCGCGTCGACGCCGACCGCCGCCTGCAGGCGTCGCTGCGCCTCGGCATCGAAGACCAGCGGCGCCAGGGCGGGGGTCATGAGCAGCGCGGCGCGGGTCACGTCAGATCCTCGATGCGCCACTCGTCGCGCCACGCGAGCGTCGCCTCGCCGCCCCGCACCTCGAGCGGCAACCACACCGCCGGGGAGCGGAACAGATCGTCCCGGTTCCAGCGGTCCCCGATGTACACGTGTCCCTCTCCCACCGGCAGCACGACGCTGACCTGCGAGTCGAAGGTACGCGTGCCCGGCGGCGCGATGTGGCGCCACGGCGACCAGGGCCCGGCCAGATCGGTGGCCGTCGTGTACATGTTGTCGTTCAGATCCCACCCGGTGAGGTCGGAGCCGAACAGCAGATAGTGCTCGCCCTGGCGGATCAGGGTGGGGGACTCGTACCCGATCTCGGGACGCGCCTGCTGCCGCAGCGTGGCGACGACCTCCGCCACCCCGAGGTAGTCGGGGGCCAACCGGTAGATGTGCAGGCCGTTGTCGCGGTCCTCGCTCAGCAGGTACCCGACACCGTCCTCCTGGTAGACGCCGATGTCGCGGCTGATGTTGCCGAACGGCCGCTCGGAGCCGATGTAGGTGTAGGGCCCCTGCGGCTGTTCCGCGGTCGCGAAGCCGACGCGCGCCGCCGCGTACTCGGCGTCGTCGATGTGCAGGTACATGACCCACACTCCGTCGGGCCGCTGCAGGACCTTGGGCCGCTCGACGATGCGGTCGGGCGCCACATCCCCCTCCGAGGCGACGAGCGCGCCGCCTTCGAACCGCCACGAGGCGAGATCGGCCGACGAGTAGCAGGCGATGGAGCGGAACCGGTCTCCTGCGCTCTTGTCCTCGCCCCAGGCGAACCACCGATCGCCGACCCGGGTGATCCCGATGCCGTGGAGCTGCGCGACCTCGCCGCGGTCGTCGAGGAAGACGGTGCCGGGACGGATGAGGCCGCCGCCGGACGCGTCAGACATGATCCACCCGGAAGACACGGGCGCCGATACCCTCGCCCGTGCGCAGTTCGAGCCCCTCGGGGCGCGCGTTCGCGGGCCATACCCGGCGCTCCGCGGGGAAGATCTGCGTGGCCTCGCCGCCGAGCTCCGGCAGCGTGACGACGCGCGACGGTTCGCCGCGATCCCAGACGAAGATCAGATCGTGCGATGCGGTGCGCAACCCCAGGCAGATGAGCTCGTCCTCCCAGCCGGGAAGCCCCAGCGGCCAGAACGGCTCCGCCGCACCGAGGTCGTCGCGCAGCTCCTTGTGCAGCGCGACGGCCGCCGCGACATCGACGCGCTGCTCGGGACGCAACCGGTCGAGGAATCCCGACAGGTAGAACCGCCCGCTCAACCCGCTCACGATCGTGAAGACCGTCTCCTCCTCGCTCATGTCGCGCGCCGGGTACGCCCAGTTGCCGCACTGCTCGGGCAGGATCGACGCCGGAGCCGACGCCGCGATCGGCGCGTACCGACGGAAGTCCTGCTGGTCGCTGGTCGACTGCAGGTGGGTGACGGCGAGGAGCGCGTAGTCGGCTCGCATCGCACCGGAGCTGCAGTTCTCGACCAGCAGGTCGGGATGCCGTCGGCCGAGATCGACTAGCCACTGTCGGAATGCCCGAGTGTGGCCGAGCAGTCCGTCCGCGGCGCTCGTCGCATCCGTCTCGGTGCCCGCACCGGGATTGATGTTGTAGTCGAGTTTCAGGTAGGAGATGCCGTGCGCCTCGACGAGGTGATCGATCGTCTCGTCGAGATGTGCACGCGCAGCCGGGTGCCGGAAGTCCAGGTGGTACCGGTCGTGCTCACGCACGCGCTGACCGAACCGGTGGAAGAACGCCTCCTCGGGCAGCGACGCCGCCGTCGGGCTCCCCACGCCGACGACCTCGGGCTCGAGCCAGAGACCCGACCGCATCCCGAGGTCATGGATCTCGCGGATGAGCGCGTCGAGTCCGCCCGCGAAACGTCCCGGCGCCTCGCGCCACTCGCCCACGGTCGACCACCAGTCCCCGATCTCGGGATCGGCGAACCACCCGGCGTCGATGCAGAAGATCTCGGCGCCGGCAGCCGCGGCCTCGCGGATGAGGGGGCGCAGGCTCTCGGTCGAGGGCTGCCCCATGAGCGTGTTCATGAAGTCGTTGTAGACGACGGGCATCGCATCGCCACGGTCGCGACGCAGCCACCGTCGGTAGGAGGTGAGCTGTGCGATCGCGGCATCCCGCCCCGTGGTGCTGACGGCCAGTGCCACGGGCACCGCGGCGAAGGCGCCGCCGGGTGCGAGCTCATGGGCGAAGTGGTGCTCGAGGTCGGCGGGCCCCAGCAGCGACAGCACGGCGCCGCCGCGCGTCTGGGCCAGATCGACGTGCCATCCGGCACTCGTCTCGATCTGCCAGGCGATCGTCGCGCTACCGTCCGAGATAACTCCGCACGGCAGGTGCTCACCGCTCGACCAGGCGCCGTGGCTGGTCAGACCGAAGTGACCGCGGCCGTCCTGGTCGTGGATCGGCAGCGACAGCGCGGGCAGCAGGTCGCGGAGGGGGCGCTCCTGCCAGCGGTTCTCGGCGAGCCATTCACTGTCGGCCGTCGAGACCACGAGGTCGGCGAGCGCCTCCTGTGAGCGGCCGACGGTGACCGCGGCGGAGACCACGGCTGTGAGGACGAGGGACTCCTCACCCCGGTTCTCGTACTCCGTCTCGATGCGCACCGCGGTCGTTCCCCGGGGATGCGTGATGACCGTGCGGGCGTGGAGCCCCGTGCGCTCGTCGATCTGGCGGAGGAAGAGACGTTCGGCGTCATCGGCGTCGTGGGATTCGACCGAGGCGACGCGGAACCGCTCGCCGACGGCGGAGCGCACGTAGGACTGACTGGTGCGAGAGCGCTGCTCCGCCGCGGTGAAGGCGCCCAGCAGCGGCACGCGACCGGATCCCGAGTGCGCCAGCACGTCGATCAGCGACGCGGGCAGATCGTCCGCCCAGGTGAGCGCGAACGGCCCGATGCGCACCTGTTCGGTCGGCCGGGGGGCGTCGTCGCGGGGCGTCGGCGACGACGCGCGGATCATGGTGGGGGCGTTCGTCATGACGCGCTCCTCTGTGTCGGGGCGCGCATTCCGAGCGCGCGGGTGCAGATCACGACGGCCATCGCGCCGAGCGCGGGGAGGAAGAGCGCGAGGCTCGTCCCCACGACCGGCAGCACGGTCATCGCCGCGCAGACGACCACGATCAGCAGCCAGGCGAGGGCCAGGTGGGGACGCACGATCACCGCGCGCACGGCGCGGGTGAGCAGGTCGCGTCCGGAGGCTGCCGGATCGGCGAGCGCCGCCGTGCTGAGCGAGACGACCAGGGCCACCACGCCGCCGACGGCGACGGCCGCCGCCAGCACGACGCCGTCCGACGCGCCAAGGAGGGCGACGTCGTAGCCGATGATCAGCGCCGCCGCGGCGACGGCGAGACCGGCGCCCCACAGGCGACGGGTGCCGGAGGCGAACGCGCGCCAGAACGCACGCCCCGCCTGCGCATCCGCGCCGTGGTCGAGGATGCGCTCCGCCGCCGACACGAGGGCGAACACGGCGGGCGCCAGCGGCAGCACCGCCAGCGCGCTGAGCGCGATCGCCGCGTGCGTCGGCTGCCATCCGACGAGCGCCTCGAACAGCAGCACCGGCACGAGGCAGGCGAGGAACGAGACCGAGGCGAGGAACACCTGGAGGATGCGAACCAGCCGCACCGCGAGGGGACCATCATGCGCGACGAGCGCCGCCGCCCGCGCGCGACGCGGCTTCGTGGGGGGCGCGGTGACGGTCATCCCTTCACCGCCCCGATCGACATCCCCTTGATGAAGTACCGCTGGAAGGCCGCGAAGATCGCCACCGACGGGATGATCGCGAGGATCGCCCCCGTGTAGATCAGCTGCCACTGCGAGGTCAGCAGCCCCACCATCCGGTTGATCGCGACGTTGATGGTTCCCGCCGACGACGAGTCGAGGAACACGAGCGGGATGAAGAAGTCGTTCCAGAGCCCGAGCGCCTGGATGATGACGAAGGCCGAGGTCACCGGCAGCAGCATCGGGAAGACGATCGACCAGAACGTGCGGAAGCGACCCGCGCCGTCGACGTAGGCGGCCTCCTCCACCTCCGACGGGATGCCCTTGATGAAGCTGCAGTACAGCAGCACACCGAAGGAGGCGGCACCGCCCAGGTGCACGAGGATGACGCTCGTCAGCGTGCTGTAGAGCCCCACGTCGTCGAACCCCTGCACGAGCGGGATCATCCGCACCTGGAAGGGGATCATGAGCCCGGCGATGAAGAGGATGTACATGAACCGCGAGGTCCGCCCGCCGATGCGCTCGATGCCGTAGGCGGCCATCGGCACGATGGCGACGAGGAGCACGACGGTTGTCACCGTGATGATCAGGGTGTTGACCAGCGCCTCGCCGAAGTCGGTCTGCTGGAAGAGCTGCACGTAGTTGTCGAACGTGAAGCTCGTCGGCAGCCCCATGGGGTCCTGCGTGATCTCGGCGTACGAGCGGAACGAGTTGAGGAGCGCGTAGATGACCGGCGCCGAGACGATGAGCACCAGCACGGCCAGCACGGCCATGACGACGATCTCACCGGTGGACCAGCGCTTGCGCTCGCGGGCGGGCTTGGCGGCACGACCGACGGTCGTGTGCGCGCGTGTGACGGTCATGCCTGGATCTCCCTCTTGCGCATGTACGCGTTGGCCGCGACGGTGCTGACGATCACCACGAGGAAGAGCACGACGGCGGCGGCGCTGCCGAAGCCGGCGCGGTACTCGCCGAACCCGACCTTGTAGATGAAGAACGCCATGGTCTCGCTCACGAAGCCGGGCCCGCCGGCGGTGAGCACGAGGATCTGATCGAAGATCGTCCACCCCGCGATCATGGCCAGGGTCATGTTGACGGTGACGGCGCCGGCCAGCATCGGCCAGGTGACGTGCCGGAACACCTGGCGTCCGTTCGCCCCGTCGATGCGGGCCGCTTCCAGCAGCTCCTGCGGCACCGACTGCAGGTTGGCGAGGTAGATGAGGGTCGTGTTGCCGCCGAGGGTGAAGCAGGCGATGAACAGGATCACCCACACGACGATGCTGCTGTCGCCCAGCCAGTCGCGCGCCCAGTCCGGCAGGCCCATGTCCCGCAGCAGCGTGTTCACGGAACCGAAGTTGTAGTTCAGCAGGTACTTCCAGATCGTCGCCGCGATGAAGGCGCTCACGAGCGCCGGCAGGTACACGGCGGTGCGGAAGAGTCCCTGCGCGTGCGTCACCTTGTCGAGCATCAGTGCCACCGCGAGCGAGATCGCGTTGATGATGACGGCCGATCCCAGCCCGAGGATGAGCGTGTTCCTGACGGCGTTCCAGAAGCGGCCGCTGCCGAGGATCTCCTCGTAGTTCCGGCCTCCGATGTAGTCGTAGCCGTCGCTGATGCCGTCCCAGTTCGTGAAGCTCAGCTGCACCGACTGGAGCGAGGGGATGATCACCATCAGCAGGTAGACGACCAGCGCCGGGGCGATGAACCCGAGCATGACCCACCGGCCGCGGCGGAACCGGGCCGTTCGACGTCGGCGCGCCGGAGGGCCTGCGGGCACCAGCGGAACGTCGTCGGCCGCCCCCTCCGGGGCACCGTCGAGCGGCGGCTCCCCGGCGATGCGCACCGCGGTGCTCACCACCGCGGTCTGGCCCTGCTGGGCGCTTTGATCAGACATTCGCTCCTCCTTCGGAACGCGGGGCCCCGGACGTCGCCGTTCGGGGCCCCGAGAGAGTCAGCCCTGGGCCGCAGACTTGTCGAACTCGGCCTGAGACTTCTCGATGGCCTGGTCGATCGTGGTCTGGCCGTCCTGCATCTCGATCCGCGCCTGGCGGAAGAACGTGTTGAACGCGCTGAACGTCGAGAACGTCGGTGCGTTCTCGAACCAGACGAGGTTCGGGTTCTCGAGCAGCGCGAAGTAGTCCTCGGCGCCGGGGATCGAGGTGTTGCGCTCGATCTCGTCGGCCGCGGCGATGTTCGGCGCGATCATGCCGAGCTGTTCGATGAGGTCGGCCGCTTCCACCGAGTAGTAGTACTCGAGGAACTCGACCGCCGAGGCGTACTGGGCCTCGTCTTCGGCGGCCTGCGACGAGATCGACAGGCCACCCGCGGTGTCGCCGACGACGCTGTTCTTGAGCACGTTGATCGTGCCGTCGTCGGCGGGGATGATGAAGAGCCCCGCGTCGAACTCCGGGTCGACCTTGTTGATGTCGTTGAGTCGGCCGATGCCCGCCGAGGACGTCGCCATGACGGCCTGGTCGTTGACGAGGAGTGTCGTGGTCTGCGCGTCGGCGGTGGACTGCCAGCCCTGCAGCACGTACTTCGCGGTGATGTCCTGCAGCCGCTCGAGCGGCTCGCGCAGGTCCTCGACCGAGGCGTCGCCGGCGCCGACGGCGTTCCAGAAGCCACCCTCGTCGCCCCACTCGGCGAAGACGGGAGCGGCGAGCGGCTTCCACAGCTGGTCGCTCGGCCAGACCTCGCCCGCTGCCGTCGCGAGCGGCACATCGCCGTTCGCGACGATCTCGTCCATCAGATCGATGAAGTCGTCGTACGTCTCGGGGACCTCGAGATCGTGCTCCTCGAAGTAGGACTTGTTGTAGACGATGTTCATGCCGATCTCGCCGTTGAGGGCGGTGTTCGGCACCGTGTAGACGTTGCCGTCCTCGGCGGGGGCGAACACGGCGGGATCCAGCAGCGCGGTCACCGAGTCGGGGATGGGGGCGAGCTTTCCCGCGTTGACGTAGGTCAGGGTGTCGCGCATGTCGACGACGGCCGGCCAGTTGCCCGTGGCGTCCATCGTCTTGAGCGCGGTCGCGTAGTCGCTGCCGGCCGGCAGCGGGTCGAGCTGGACGGTGGTGGTCGTGCTCTGCTCGTTGAAGGCGTCGACGACGCCCTTCACGACCGCGTTCCATGTCTCGTCACCCGTTGCGTAGAGGAAGCGGATGGTCGTCTTGTCACCGTCGGCCGTCGCTGCTCCCCCGGAGCAGCCGGCGAGGACGAGAGCGCTCGCTGCGCCGAGCGCGAGGACGCCCGGAAGGAGGCGCCGACGGGACCGACTCTGCTGAGTGCGCACCATTGCGTAGTTCATGTGATCTCCCTTGATTCAGACCCGGACGAGGTCTGGCACTTGGACAGTAGCCCAAGTGGACAACGTTTGCCACTCTTTTCGTCGAATCCGTGTCATCCCGCCGCGAAGAGCGCGCGTCTCCGACCGGTCACTCCGGCTCCGACACCCCGTGCACGATCGTGCGCGCGCGGAGCGCCACGACGGAATCGGTCGCTCCGCCCCCCTCCAGAGCCAGGGCCAGTGCCGCTTCGCCGAACTCCTCGAGCGGCACCTCGACGGTGCTGAATCTCGGCAGGACGTCGCCGAGCAGGGGCACGTGGTCGAACCCGGTCACCTCGATCGGCCCGGGGGTGTCGATCCCCCGCGCACGCAGATGCGCGATCACACCGACCGCCATCGCGTCGCTCATGGCGGCGATCACGTCGAGGTCGTCCAGATCGTCGACGAGGTGATCCACCGCCCGGTAACCCCCGTCGCGCGAGAACGAACCGTGGATGACGCGGGCCTCGGGCACGACGACCCCGCGTGCCGCGAGCCCCGCAACGAACCCGGCGACGCGATCGCGCGAGGTGATCTCGTCGTCGGGCCCGGACACGATCGCGAAGCGACGGCGCCCCGCATCCGCGAGGCCCGATGCCAGGCGTTCGGCGGCGTCGTGGTTGTCGACGGTCACGGTCGGGAAGCCGAGCGCGTTGTCGCCGATGACGACGATGTTCGCGCCCTGCGCCTGCAGCGTGCGCAGCTGGTCGGCGACCGCGGCCTCGCGGTGCCGGTCGAGCGTGCGGCTCGTCGCGATCACGACGGCGCGGTGACGCTCGCCCGCCAGTTGCGTCAGCAGCTCCAGCTCGCGCAGCGGGTCGTCCCTCGTCGTGCGCACCGCGACCGACACCCCGCGCTTCTCGGCGGCGTGCATGACACCCGCGATCATCGTGGCCGATCCGAAGTCTTCGATGTCGTTGACGATGAACGCGACGGTGCGCGCGCGTCCACCCTTGATCGTCTGCGCCGCAGGGCTGACGGAGTACCCGAGGGCTCGCGCCGCATCCTCGACGCGTTTGCGCAGCTCGGGCGATCCGCTCTGCTTGCCGCGCACCCCGCCGTTCAGCGCCCGCGACGCCGCGGGCACCGACACACCTGCCAATCGCGCCACATCCGTCAACGTCGGCGGCTTCACCGGATTCTGCATCGATCCCCGATTCATGGTCTGATAACGCTATCCAGTATGCGGGCCGACGCCTCGACCGCCTCGCACACGAAGGAGTGGATGATGCGCGCACTCATCGCATCGGGAGCCGGCCGGTACGCCGACCCGTGGCATCCCTTCGCCGAGACGTCTGCCGCGTTGGCGGGGATCCTCGGCGACGCGGGGATCGAGACCGTCATCGATGACGACGTGGATGCGGCGATGACACGGCTGGACGGCATCGACCTGCTCGTCGTGAACGCGGGCGACCCGTGGCGCGCCGAGGAGCACGCCGAGCGCCCGCACCCGGCGTCGGTCGACGGCCTCGCCGGAGCGCTCACCCGCGGGATGGGGGTGCTCGCGATGCACTGCGCCGTCTCGTCGCTCCGCGACTACCCGCAGTGGGCGCACGCCATCGGACGCATCTGGGTTCCCGGGGGCTCCTTCCACCCGCCGGCGGATGAGGCCGCCATCGAGGGCGGCGCACTCCCCGACGGCACCGCGCTGCCCTCATTCCGCCTGTTCGACGAGCGCTACTGCCGGCTGCAGGTCACCGGCGAGACGGTTGACGTCGCCCACCCCGCCACCGACCCCGCCGACCCCTCGGCGTGGGTGCGCGAGGTGGGTGCGGCGCGGATCGCGGTGGACGTGCTCGGCCACGACGCCCGCTCCTACACCTCCGCCGGCCATCGGCAGCTCGTGACGGCGCTCGCGCGCTGGGCCGGTCGCGCCTGACCGGCCCAGCGCGGCGCCTCAGCGGACCTTTTTGATGGGCAGGATGAGTCCGGCGCCCCCGACGAGGATGGCCGCCGCCACGATGAAGGCAGGCCCGAACGTTCCGGTCCCCGCCACGATCGCCGAGGTCACGACGGGGCCGGCGATCTGGCCGCCGGTGTTGGCCATGTTGAGGATCCCGAGGTCCTTGGCGGAGTTCTCCTCGGAAGGCAGCACGTCGGTGTTCAGCGCCTGGTCGACCGAGATGAAGACGCCCATGCCGACCCCCGCCAGGATCGCGTAGGCGTACATCGCCCAGACCTCCGCCACGAAGAACGGAAGGACCGAGCCCACCGCCACGAGCAGCATCGCCGCGATGACGATCGCTTTGCGGCGGCCGAGCTTGTCCGAGATCGGCCCCGAGATCGCGCCGAACACGGCGGACGTGACCAGCTGGATGGCGGCCATCCCCGCGATCACGCCACCGGCCTCGGCGGTGGACACCCCGATGTAGTCGGTGAGGATGTACAGCTGATATCCGGCGATCGTGTACGTGCCCAGCATGAATCCGAACTTGCCCCCGAGCGCGAAATAGAAGTCGCGGGCGTTGCGCAGCGGGAAGGCGAAGGTCGAGACGAGCGCGCGCCCGCTCAGCCGCTGGCGGGGCTCGTCGCGGTTCGACCGCTCCGGGGCGAGAAGGATCACGACGGGACCGGCCAGCACCATCACGACGGCGAACACGATCATGCCCTGCTCGGGCGCCGTCACGAATCCGGCGGCCACGATCTGCGCACCCGTGATGCCGACGAGCGAGCCGACGCCGTAGACCGCCGAGTACGTTCCTCGCGCGTGCGCGGGCACCCGGTCGGCGATGATGGCGAGCAACGGCGAGGCCACGATGTTCAGGAAGAGCTGGAACGCGCACCACGTGAGGACGATCAGCGGAACCGTGTCGGCGTTCATCACGGCGATCAACGAGGCGCTCGCCCCCAAGGAACCGATCAGCAGCCACGGCGTCCGCCGGCCGAACCGCGAGCGGGTGA
This sequence comes from Microbacterium sp. NPDC089189, assembly GCF_040685095.1. Classification (NCBI taxonomy): domain Bacteria; kingdom Bacillati; phylum Actinomycetota; class Actinomycetes; order Micrococcales; family Microbacteriaceae; genus Microbacterium; species Microbacterium sp. NPDC089189. Next base: position 127,789 of record NZ_JBFBHG010000003.1, on the reverse strand, counting down.
TGTCCGAGAGCGCGCCGAACAGGATGTTGGAGAGCATCGCGACGACCGACCCGGCGATCGCGAGGAGCGCGATCACCCCGACCTTGCCGGTCGGGTCGATCTGCTCGATGCGCGCCGGCAGCAGGACCGCGTTGAACGCCATGAACGGGCCGATCCAGAGCGCGGCGCCGAGGGCGAGTGCCAGCCCGAGTCGCACGGGTCGGTGCACGCGGGGGCGGAGGTCGGCGTCGGCGCCGACAGCAGTTTTCGTCATTGAAACTCCTGGTTGTGAAAGCGGGGTGGGAATCGGGTCGGGCATGAGGGTCGGGAGCGGGGGCTCCCCCGGTGACCGCCGGAGGAGCCCCGGGGTCAGTCGAGGGTGAGCTCGACGGCCAGCGCGGACGGGTCGCCCGAGTACGCCGCCGCCTCGACGCGGACGGCGGACGCGGCGAGACGGAAGCCACCGTCCGTCCAGCGCTGAAGTGGACGGATCGATCCCGTGACCTCGAGGCGGGCGGACGCTCCCGCCTCCAGAGCCACCGGAAGGAATCCGAGCAGCACGCGCCGCGGGAAGTCCGGCGCGTCGACGACGCCGTAGAGCTGCACGACGTGGCGGCCCGCGCGGTGCCCGGTGTTCGCCACGGTCACCGTGGCCGTGAACGTCTCCGCCTCGACCTCCGAGACCGACAGGTCGCTCAGCGCGAACGAGGTGTACGAGAGCCCGAAGCCCAACGGGAACGCGGCATCGTGTCCGTCGCGGTCGAGCAGCCGCTGCCCATGCCAGCGGTCGTAGGTGATCGATACGGCGTCGCGGTCGAAGGCGGGCAGGTGGGTCTCATCCGTGGGCACGGCGTACGGCAGTCGTCCAGCAGCGTCGACCGCGCCCAGAAGCACGTCGGCGAGCGCGTTGCCGCCTTCCGACCCGCTGTACCAGCCGATCAGGAGCGCGGGAACCTCGTCGCGCCACTCCTCGGTGATGACAGCTCCGGCCGTGACGATCACGACGACCGTGCGGGGGTTGGCGCGGACGGCGGCCCGGATGATCTCGACGTCGACGGGACGAAGCCGCAGACTCGCCCGATCACCGCCCTCGGCTTCCCCCATGAGGACGCCGTCCCCGCCGCCGGTGAACGAGATGGGCGGCGCACCCTCGGGAGCCGGCGGGAACAGCGCCTGCAGCTCGGGGCTGCTCATCGTGTCGCCGCCCAGATACTCGCCCTCGTCGAGAGCCGTGTATCCCACGACGACGACCGCGACGTCCGCGTCGGCCGCCGCGTCGGCCGCAGCCGCCGGGTCGTCGTCTGCGACGTAAGCGATCTCGGCGTTCGGCAGCGCGGCGCTCATCCCCGCGCGAGCGGTGACCACCTCGGGGGAACGCACGTTCGACGAGCCGAAGTCGCCGGTGTTGGCGACATCCGCCAGGCGACCGATGAGCGCGACCCGCGTGAGCGAGGACGCGTCCAGCGGCAGGAGCGGTTCGCCGTCGACCGCGTCGTTCTGCAGCAGCACCATGCTCGTCGCCGCGGCGGTGCGTGCGAGCGAGCGATGGGCGTCGCTGAAGACGACCGAGGCGTCGGGCTCAGGGTCGAGATCCGAGGAGAAGAACGCGAGCTGCGTGCGCACGATCCGCAGGGCTGCCCTGTCCACGTGCTCCCACGACGCTCTGCCGGCCGCGATGTCGTCGACGAGGTGCTCGGCCCGCTGCTGACGGAACGGCTCCTCCACATCCAATCCGGCGCGGAGAGACTCGCCGGCATCGCGCAGTCCGAAGATGAAGTCCGAGACGGTCACACCCTCGAAGCCCCACGCCTCGCGGAGCACGCCTTCCATCAGCATCTCGTTCTGACCCGCCCATGCCCCGTTCACGGAGTTGTAGGCGGTCATGATGCCCGACACGCCCGCCTCGACCGCACGCCGGAAGTGCGGCAGGTAGACCTCGTGGAGCGTCGCGTCGTCGGCGGTCACATCGACCGTGAAGCGCGCATTCTCCATCGAGTTGAGCGCGTAGTGCTTCGCGACCGCCATGGCGTTGCGCTGCACGCCCGCGATCAGCGCTGCGCCGAACTCGCCCAGGAGGACAGGGTCGTCCCCGTAGGTCTCCTGCGCGCGCCCCCATGCAGGATGACGCGGGAGATTGATGCAGACTCCGCCGAAGAAGTTCGCGCCCTGCGCACGCATCTCCCGCCCGATCGCGCGCCCGATCTGCTCCTCGAGGGCGACGTCCCAGGTCGCCCCACGGGCCATCGAGACGGGGAAGGCCGTCGAATGCCCCAGAACCACGCCGCGCGGCCCGTCGCTGAAGCGGAGGCCCGGAAGACCGACGCGCTCGAGGGCGCCCATCACGATCGGCACCGTGTTGTAGCCCTCGGTCATCATCTCGCCCATACCGGCCCAGAACGGCTGGTCGCCGTCGAGCAGCCACAACCGCTCCTCGCGGGTCAGCTCCGCCACGATCGCCGCAGCCTGCTCATCGAGCGCGGCGCCTCCGCGTACCGCGGCAACGGCTCGTGCGAACCGGGTTGACTCATCCACCATCGGACATCTCCTTACTTACGCCTGTGTAGGTAAGGAGATTGTAGGGACTGACAACAAATTGGCGCAAGCCCCGAACGATGACAGACTGGCGCGATGACGACGGCCACCCGAACGCCGCGGATCCGCATGGATCCGGCGACCCGGCGCGCGCAGATCGTCGACCGCGCGACGGCGATCATCTCGCGATCCGGCTTCCAGGGATTCTCGATCGCGGAACTGGCGCGGGAGTGCGGAATCTCCCGGGCCGGGGTCCTGCACCACTTCGACTCGGCCGAAGCGGTCCTGGTCGCGGTCCTCCGTCAACGCGACCTCGCGGATGCCGCCGCGGCGGACGATTTCGTGCACGTCGACAGCCCCGCCGAGATGCGGTCCACCCTGCATCGGACCGTCGCGAGGAACGCGGGCCAGCGCGAGATCGTGCGGCTCTACACCGTGCTCGCGGCGGAGTCACTGAGCCCCGATCACCCGGCGCACGCCTACTTCGCGGACAGAGTGAGTGAGATCAGGCAGCAGGTGGCGGCGACACTCACGTGGCACCCCGACCCGGAATCGCTGTTGCTCCGCATCCTGGCGACGATGGACGGCCTGCAACTGGCATGGCTCAGAGACCCGACGATCGACCTCGTCGCGGCATGGGATCTCGCCGCGCAGGACCTCCTGCCGGACCCCTGAGCCGGCGGCTGCTCAGTCGAAGACGACGCTCACCTTGTCGGCTGCTCCCGGCGTCGCCGCCAGCGTGAGCGCGTCGAGCGCCTCGTCGAACGGCACCCGGTGGCTGATGATCTTCTCGTAGCGCTGCCAATTCTCGACGATGTCGTCGGTGACCTCGAAGATCTCGGTCGGGTAGCCCATCGCCCAGACGATCGTGAGCTCGGTCGGCAGGATCGTTCCGAAGTCGAGGTCGACGGGGCGCTTGTGCACCGCCACGACGCCGAGGGTGGCGCGGCTCTTCGCGATCGCGGCCACGGTCTGCGGCACGACGGCGACGCCAGCCGCGTCGAGGTAGATGTCGGTGTCCGGTCGATCACCGCGCACGAAGGATGCCGCGGCGTCGCCGTGCAGCTCGCGCAGACGCTCGCCCACATCCTCCTTCGAGGAGTCGATCACGGCATCGGCGCCGACCTCGAGGGCCTTCTGCAACCGCTCGGGCTGCACATCGATCACGACGATGTGCGCGGCGCCTTTCCGCCGGTAGCCGAGCAGGGCACCCAGGCCGATCGGTCCCGCGCCGAACACGGCGACCTTCGCGCCGGGCTCGGGCGCGGTGCGATTGACCGCGTGCAGGGCCACCGCCATCGGCTCGTTGAGGGCCGCGACCTCCCACGGGATGTGGGCAGGGATGGTCTTGAGGTGCACATCCGGCTGGGCGTCGTGCACGACGACGAACGGCGTCAGCGCTCCCTGCGCGCCGCCGGAGCCGAGGAACCCGTCGGAGAAGCGCATGGTGTCGATCACCACGTGATCGCCCACCGCGAACCCGGTCACCTCGGCTCCGATCTGGACGATCTCGGCCGCCGGCTCGTGCCCGAGCGGGGTGGCGCCCTGGCGAGGCGGGATGCCGCCGACCTGCGTGTACATCCCGTCCGAGCCGCAGATGCCGCACGCCCTGATCTTGAGCAGGACGTCGCGCGGGCCGACGACCGGGTCGGGAACCTCGACCCACTCGGCACGGCCAGGTCCTGTCACGTGAACGGATTTCATGGGTTCTCCTCCGGGGTCGAGACCGTCGGGGCCGCGAGGAGCGCGGCGACGGTGGTGGTGCGGCCGAGCAGCGGGATCGTCCGTGCCAGCGTCGCCTCGTGGGCGACGGGATCGGGTCCCGCCACCGCATCCGAAGGGACGATGACCGAGAATCCCAGGTCGTAGGCGCTGCGCGCCGTCGACTCGATCCCGAACGGCGTCGCCAGGCCGACGATGACGAGGGTCTCCACGCCCGCGTCCCGCAGCCGGCGCGCGAGGTCGGTGCCCGCGAAGGCGCTCCACGCGGCACGGCGCACGATCGGTTCGCCCTCGAGCGGGGCGACGTGCGGCACGACGGCCGCCTGCGCGTCGTCCCAGACGCGCGACCCGGTCGAGTAGCTCGTCCGCCCGCCCGGCGTGCCGGTGCTGACGGCATGCCAGACCGGGAGGCCCCATCCGCGGAAGGCGGCCAGCAGCGATGAGACCGCCGCGATCAGCTCGTCGGCCGGCAGGGTACGCGCGTTGCTGAGGGTGACGGCCTGCAGGTCGACGACGAGCAGCGCCGTCCGATCGTCGACCACGGGTGCGTCGCTCATGCGCGCGGGAGAGGCGCGACGCCGGTCGCGACCGCGGCGACCGCACCGCCGTCGACGAGCAGGTCGATGCCGGTGATGAACGAGGCCTGCGGCCCGAGCAGGAACGTCACCGCGTCGGCGATGTCGCTCGGGCTGCCCAGGCGCCCGGTGCCCGACCCGTCCACCATGGACCGCATGAACGCCCCCGAGGCCGTGGCGAGCTCCTGCCGCCCCATCGCCGTCGAGATGACGCCGGGGCTCACGGTGTTGATCCGAGCGCCACGGGACTTCCACGCGCCGACGCTCGCCGCCTGCACCTGGATGCGGTTGGCCAGCTTCGCGCGCCCGTAGGCGACGCCCGCATGATGATGAAGAGCCTCCGGCTGGAACAGGGGCAGCTCGAGAAGCTCCTCCGGGGAGGCCCGGTGGATGCCCGCCTGTTCCTCGGCCGAGAACGGGGGCTGAAGGTAGCTCGACGAGCTGGAGATGACGACACCCGCTCCGCCCCGCGCGATCACCGCGCCGAAGCTCTCGAGCACGAGCCCGACGCCGAGCAGGTCGACGCGCAGCACCGCATCGAGGGGCGCCTGAGCGGGCGAGAGCCCCGCCGTGTGCACGAGCGTCCGGACATCTCCGAGGTCCGCTGCTCGCGTGGCGAGGGACTCGACCGAGGCGCGCGACGAGACGTCAACGCGCTGGGTGACGACATCGAAGCCGTCGTCGCGCATGCTCGCCGCCACGGCGTCGGTCGCCGCCTCGTTGAAGTCGGCGAGGAGGGTGGTGCGGCCGGGAGCCTGTCGGCGGGCGATGGTCTCGCCCATGCCTCCGACTCCGATCACGACGAGGACGTCGAGCATGGATGTTCTCCTTCGATCTCCACGATTACGAGACAGCTGTATCGAAATGAGAGTACACCCGTTGCTACGGTGACTCCATGCCCGAATCACGCGCCGGTCGACCGCGGAGCGAGCCCGCGCGCCTGGCCGTGCTGGCCGCGGCGCGCGACCTCGTCCTGTCCGAGGGGTACGAGCGGGTGAGCCTCGTGCAGATCGCGGCGACCGCCGGTGTCGGCAGGCAGACCATCTACCGCTGGTGGCGGAGCAAGGAGGCTCTGCTCGCTGACGCCGTGCTCACCGAGACGCTTCCGCTCGACGCCGAGCTGCCCCCGCACACGGGCGACCTCGCGGCCGATCTGCGCGGTTGGGTGCAGTCGTCCATCGATCGCATCGCCGACAGCGATGCCGCCGCGCTCTACCGCGCCCTGCTCGCCGCATCCGCCCTCGACCCGGCCGCCACCGCACGGATGAACGACGCCTTCGCCGCGCCGCTGCGCGCCGCCGTGCACGCGTCGTTCCACGCGACCGGCCGCGGCCGGCATGCCGACGTCGCGGCCGACGTCTTCATCGGCGCGATGCTGAACGCCCTCGTCACACGCGACGATGCGGCGCGGCGACGCATCGCAGACGTCGTCGACGTCGTCGTGCGCGGCACCGCCGGCTGACTCGTCGGCCGTCGAGGAATCCGGGGCCTCAGCCCCCGAGCACCCCGGCGACGTCGTCCCACCAGGCCGTCGCCGCCGCTCGCCGATCGGGGCGTCGCGCCGCGGCTTCCGCCCGCACGCCGTCGGCGTCGGCCGTCAGCTCCTCGACGCGCCGCACGGCGGCGGATGCGTCGCCGAGCTCGACCGGCCCCCGCTGCCCCCAGTGCCCGAGGACGCCGCCGAGCTTGATGCTCGTGTAGGCGTCGGCGGCGAGCGCCAGGGTCGGCACACCCGCGGGAGCCGCGAACACCACCGGGTGATAGCGCGACGAGATGAGCAGGCCCGCCGAGCGCGCGAGGGCGACGGAGGACGCGGTGTCGCCGGTCGGAACGACGATGCTCGGCGCGGTCATCGCCGCACGCACCCGCTCGTGCACGAGTCCGTCGCCGGCGGGCGGCGCCGCCGCGTCGTCGGGTCCGAAGTGCGCGTGGAAGACGACCGGACCGTCGACGAGCGCGGCAGCGGCGTCGACCGTGCGGGCGATGGCGTGCTCCACCTCATCGCGGTCGCGTCCCGCGTTCCACCCCGAGAGGCTCACGAGCACGCCCGGGGCGATCGTCGGCGCCGCGGTGGTCAGATCGATCAGATCGTCGAGGAACGATGCGTCGTCCACCTGGGACCGGGCCGGGATCCCCCACGCCTCCGCCAGAGCGGCGGTCGTCGATTCCCGCACGCCGACGAGGGCGCAGTCGGCGAGCGCCTGCCGCAGCAGGCCCTCATCCTCGGCCGTGAGGTCGGGGCCGAGGGTCTGCCCGCTGAACACCACGGGGATGCCGCGGGCCCGGGCCATCGCGGTCAAGGTGGTGCGCTCGTACACGTGCACGGGCCAGCGCGACGCGAGGTTGCCGCCGCCGGTGTGCAGCACCCCGGTGGCCTCCGCCAGCGCGTCGAGCACACCTCGCGCCGCATCATCGGACGACAGCTCGCGCTCGCCCGACGCCGCCGCGACGAGCTCCGCCGCGCGCTCCCGCGCCGCCTCGCGGTCGAGTCCCGCGAATCCGAGACGCGGGACGGCGGAGATGCCGTACCGACGCGTCGACTCGGCGGGCGCCGACGATATCCCGACGACGTCGAGTCCACGGGCGCGGAGCTCTCGCTGCGCGGCGTCGAACATCGCCTCGTCACCGACGTGGAACATCCCGTCGACGACGCCGATGTCTCCGATCGCGAGCACGGTCACGAGGCCTCCAGATGGTAGTGGGTGTGGTGATGCGTCGACAACGCTATCCGTCCGCACACCTCGCTCACGTACGATCAGCGCCGGAAGAGGGAGACACCGTGGGAATCCAGACCTCGATGGATGCGGTCGCGCACGCGCCGAGCATGGTCGACGCGTTGCGACGCGCCGACGAGCTGGCGTTCGAAGCGGGCCGCGAGCCGGGCGTGCGATCGTTGCGCCACCTCATCGCGGCACTGTCGAGCGGAGACGACCTCGTCACGATCGCGGCCGTGCACGCCCTGGCCGAAATGCCCGACGAGCAAGCGGGTCGTGTGCTCGTCGCCCTGCTGTCGGACCGGCGCGCGTTCGTGCGCGAGCACGCCGCGTGGGCGCTGGAGCAGACCCTCCCCCGCACCGACGCGATGGGGCGCCTCATCGCGATGGTCATCGCCGGAGGCTTCTCGGGCATGCTCGCCCAGCGCACGCTCGAGATCTGGTCGGTGGCCGCGGGCGAGACGCTGGCCGTGGCACTCGAGGCAGCGCTCATCACCGCGGCGGATGCGTCCGGCCGGGCGCGTCTGGTCGAGACGCTGGGCCTCGTGCGCCAGCCCATCGCCACCCGCACCCTGCTCGCCTGCGCCGGCGATGCCGACGAGTCCGATGTCGTCCGCGAAGCAGCCGTCGCGGCCCTCGGGCAACGCGGCACCGCCGAGGGCATCGAGGACGTCCTCGACCGGTTGGTCGTCGCGGGCGGACGCCTCGGGGCGCTCGCCCGGCTCTCGCTCATCGACATCGACGCGGCCCGGCATCCGGCCCCCCGCCGCGATCCGGGGGCAGCGCTGACGATCGCCCAGCTCTTCCTGCACGCCGACCTGGATCCTTCCCTCAGCTCCGCCGGCGCAGGCGACAACGGCGGCATCGCGACCCTCCTGGTGCGCCTCGGCGACGCCCTGGTCACCGAGGAGTCGGGTGCCGTGACCCGCACCCTCACCCTCGCCCGCGGCGGACTCGACGAGGCCGCCGCAGATCTGCTCGATGTCACCGGTCACGAGACGGGCCATGTCTTCGGCCGCGTGCCGCTGGCCGCGGCGCCGGTGCCGTCGTCCGCCGCCTGGCCGTTGCGCGTCACCGCGCGCCGCGGCATCCGCCGGGCTCTGCGCGCCGCGGGCCGAGTGGATCTGCTGCACCTGCGCATGGCGGATGTGGGCAGCCTCGCGGCGGCCGACGTGGCCCGCGAACTGGGCATCCCGACGGTGTTCACCCTGGCGCCCGATCCGCACTCGGTCATCACCTCGCTCGAGAACGCGGGGCAGCTCAGCCGGCAGACGTTCGGCGAGGCCGACCTGCGCGAGCACTACTGGTTCCGGGCGCGCCTGGTGCAGTCGCTCGCCGCGAGCTCCGAGCACACGGTGCTCTTTCCGCGCCCGACCCTGGCCGACGACATGAAGCGCCTCGTGGGCGTCGACATCGAGGCGCACTCCGAGCGCCACACCGTCGTGGCCGAGGGCGTCGACATCGGCGTCGTCGACGGTGCCGTGGCGGCGATGTCCGCCTATCTCGCGGACGCGGGCGAGGAGCCGGTCGGGCTCGCGAAGCTCCGCGCGCTGCTGGAGGAACTGCCCGCCGAGCGTCGCGGGCTGCCCCTGCTCGTGTCGGTCGGGCGCCTGCACCGGGTCAAGGGCATGGCGTCGCTCGTGTCGGCCTGGGCGGAGTCCCCGCTCTCGGACCGCGCAAACCTGCTGCTCATCGGCGGCGACCTCGAACATCCCTCACTCGACGAGCAGGAACAGCTCGGCCTCATCGGCGCCGTCGTCGCGCCGGAGGATCGCGCGGCACGGGGCCTGCTCCTGCCCGGACACCAGGCCAACGCGGTCGCCGCCACGTGGCTCGCGGCCGCACGGTTCGGCATGCCGGGGCTCGCGGCTCCCGGCGGGGCGTACGTCTGCGCCTCGTTGAAGGAGGAGTTCGGCATCGCGCTGCTCGAGGCGATGGCCACGGGGCTCGTCGTGGTCGCCCCGGATGCCGGCGGCCCGGCCACGTATGTGGAGCACGGCGACACCGGGTTCCTGGTGGCCACGTGGGATCGCGAGCGCATGGTCGCGGCGATCGATGAGGCCCTCGACCGCGCGCGGGACGCCGGCACCGAGACGGCGGAGCGTGCGCACGCGATGGTCACGGATCGCTTCACCATCCAGGGCATGGCGTCGACGCTCGCCCCCGTCTACGCGGGCGTCGCGGCGCGCGACGCCGACCTGGCGCGCCTGGCGGTGCTGCCCTCGTGACCCTGCTGGTGATCAGCCCCGACTACGCCTCCCACCTTCTTCCGCTCGTGACCCTCGCGGGCGCGTGGCGCGACGCCGGCCACGACGTCATCGTCGCCACCGGGCCCGCGACCGCGCCGATCGTGACCGAGGCCGGCTTCCGCCGCATCGACCTGTCGCTCGGCCGCGGTGCCAACGCGGGCGTGATGCGCACCGAGCAGCAGCAGAGCGAGGAAGCGGCCTCGCTCGCCGGTTTCTTCGCGGCGACCCGCCGGGGCATGATCGAGACCCTGACCTACCAGGCGCAGGAACGCTCGACGGATCTCATGTGGGAGCCCGTCGACCGCGCACGGCGCACCCTCGCGATCATCGACGAGGTCGCCCCCGACGCGATCATCGTCGACCACCTCGCATTCAGCGCACGGATGGCGTTGCACACGGCCGGGATCGCCTACGCCGACGTCGTCCTGGGGCATCCCACCGCGCTCCCCGTCGCCGGCGAGCGGTACGGCTGCCCGCCGTTCTGGCCCGCCGCCTTCCGGCCGGAGAAGCAGGACGTGGCCGCCCTCGCGGCGCTGTGCGCCGACGTGTCGGAGCGTTTCACCGCCCAGTGGAACCGCGCCGCCGCCGAGCTGGATGCCGCCGCCACCCCTGTTGCGGACGCGTTCTCGGTGCACGGCGACACCGTGCTCTACAACTATCCGCGCCAGCTCGCCGAGGGCGACGGACGCACACTCCCGTCCCACGTCTTCCTCGGTTCGACGTTGCGCGGTGAGACGGTCGCCCCCGACGTGACCGACTGGATCGCGGCGGGCGAGCCGTACGTCTACGTGAGCTTCGGCAGCTTCCTGTCGGTGCGCGACGACGTGCTGGCCCGCGTCGCCGAGGCCCTGCGACGCCTCGGGGTGCGCGCGGCTATCGCGACGGGTGCGACCGATCCGGCTTCGCTGGGCACCATCCCCTCCGACTGGCTCGTGCGCGACTACCTGCCGCAGGTGCGGCTGCTGCAGTCGGCGGGGGTCGCCGTGACGCACGGTGGCAACAACTCGGTCACCGAGGCCGTCGCGCAGGGAGTCCCGCTGGTGGTCCTGCCGTTCTCCACCGACCAGTTCGCCGGAGCGGCGGCGCTCGAGCGCACCGGCGCGGGCGTCGCGTGCGACCCCAATGCCGCGACCGTGTCGGAGCTGGCCGAGGCTCTGGCCACCCAGCTCGCACCCCCCTCACCGGCTCTCGCGGTGCTCGCCGACATCCGCGAGGAGGAGCGCCGGCACCCCGGACCGCAGCGCGCCTACGCGGCGTGGGCCGCGACCCGCTGACCGCCGTCGGCGCTCGTCAGACCCCGGCGCCGCCCACGAGTTCACGCATGACCGCCGGCTCGCCCTCGGCGGCGCGGTAGCGCTCCATACGAGCGGCGTTCGCGTCGTACCCCGCCCCCGCGCGCACCTCGGGTGCGTGATGCAGCGCGTAGACCCGGCCCTCGTGGCGCCGGGGTTCGGAACCCAGCAACGTCTGATGGGCGAGGAACCATGCGGCGTCCTCGAAGCCCCATCCACGGAAGCTCTCGTCCTGCCCGCCGTGCGCCCACCACGCGGCGGGGCTCGTCACGTACACGCCGGAGCACGCGCCGATCACGAGCTGCTCGTAATCGCAGTCGGCGAGCGCCGTGCCGCGGGCGTGCTGCGCGGATCCGGTCTCGCCCAGCCAGCGGTACTCGGTGTACGGCAGGTGCACGACCCCGCTCGTGCGGGCGTCGGCGATCGCCTGTCGGAGCGGGCCGATCTCGGGCAGAGTATCGGCGTCAGCGAGCACGACGATCGCGTCGGCGGGCGCGGAGCGGACGGCATCATTGCGGCACGCGGCGAGCACGAAAACGTCGTCGCCCGTGTCGATCGTCCGCAGCCGCGCCTCGGGAAGATGGGTCCGGTACCAGTCCCACACCCGCTCGAAGGGCTCCTGTCGCGACGGCGCGGGCCGCCACGGGATGACGACGTCGACGGTCGCGCTCATCTGTCTCCTACGGGGGTCGAATCGCGCCCGATCGGGGCGCCCATCGACGAGGGTACCCGCACGATGGCGGGTGTCGCGCCGCGTCAGGTCACGCGATATGCGACGTACCGCACACGGTCGGCTTCCCGAACGCAGGACGCCACGTAGAGGTACTGCTCCAGCTCGGGGTGAGACGCGGATTCGATCGTCACCGAGGTGCGGAAGTAATAGTCGGCGGGATCGGTGTCGCGCCCCGCCAGCAAGCCCGCGAGAATCGCGGGAGCCCCGCTCCGCACCCCGGAGACCCGCAGGTAGACCAGGCTGCCGTCGGCCGCCCTCGCGGTGTAACGCCCGTCGACCTCGATCGCGCCGTCGGGCCGTACGAGCTGCCAGTCCGCGCCGCCGGGAAGGATCTCACCGTCGAACGCCCCCGAGATCGTGCCGCCGATGATCGGCACGACGCGGCGGTGGCCCGCACGGGTGGACCCGTGGTCTTCGAGCGGCCCGAGCTCCACCGACACGACGAAGGCGGGCTCGAGCCCGGGGACGGGAGGCGTGTACGTCATCGTGACCACACGGGCAACTCTAGGCGCGTTCCCCGTCGCCGCCGCGTCGAACGCCGGCTCCGGTGCCGGGATGGCGGGCGCAGCGCGGGTGCTGATCCACGCGGTCAGAGGAACACGACTCGAATGTGCCTTGATCGGCATATGGCAGACGGCGCCCGCGAAGGCGAGCCTCTAGCGGGGCCCCGCGAGAGTCTCCAGGTCCAGCTCGTCGCGGGTGACCGCCACGGCGACGTCGCTCAGCCGCATCTGGTGAGTCCGCGCGTACCGTCGGAGGAGCTCGCGGGCGGTGTCGATGTCGATGTCGAGGGCACGTGCGACGTAGCCCTTCGCCTGCTCGATCGGCACCTTGGTGTCGAGGGCCCGTTGGAGTTGGGAGGCGGCGACTGTCGCCGTCTCGAGGCTGCGTTGCTGGAGCACGCTGATCGTCGCCACATCCGCGAGAGCCTGCGCGGCACGCGCGTCGATCCCGTTCAGCGCCCCTTCCGTCTCGCGGAACAGATTGAGCGATCCGATCACGTCGTCGCGCAAGCGCAGCGGGATGGCGTGGACCCCGAGGTAGCCGCGTTGCGTGGAGACGGCGGCGAAACGCGGCCAGCGCCGGATGAGTTCTTCGCTGTCCTGCGACGTGACCAACTCGCCGGTCGTGACCGCCGTGATGCAGGGGCCTTCACCGGCGTCGAGCTGGAGGAGCCCGATGAACTCGCTGCGCTCGCTCGTGGATGCCGCGACCTCGAGCTCTCCGCGTGCGTTCACGAGATGGATCGCTCCCGCAGCGGCATCGAACAGTTCCACGGAACGGTCGACGAGGGTCTGCAGCACGTCCAGCACGTCGAAATCGACGACCAGGTTGTCGGTCAGGCTCACCAATGTGTCGAGCAGTCGCTCCTCGCGGGTCTCCATGACGTGTCCTCGCTCCTCCCAGTAAAACGAACACAAATGTAACGGCCCCATCCGTCGCTCCGGTTACGGCGGCGGGGCGCGAGCGCTCCGAGCGGCGGCGTCGGACACGCCGCGCGCCGGTCGAGTTGCAGGGGCCGTTGAACCGCTCTAGCGTGGTTCCAGCTTCCCCTGACCCTGGTAGCCGGACCGTGTCACCGATCCGTCGATGCCCAGGGGAGCCTATGAGCACGCAGCCGCATACATCCGCCGAGTCCGCCGTGCACCCGGATGCAGACGGAACCCTCGCCACCGGCACGAGGACTGCCCCCGGCCATGACCGCACGACCGGGCCCCGCCCTCGCGGCACGGGCGCAGGAGTCACATCCACGTACTCCGAGCTGCTCGCGCAAGTGAAGGATGCGGGCCTTCTCCGCCGCCGTCTCGGCTTCTACGGGGCCCTCTTCGTCGGCCTCCTCCTCGCGATGGCCGCCTGCTGGGTCGCCTTCGCCTTCCTCGGCGATTCCTGGCTCCAACTCCTCGTCGCTGCGGCACTCGGGGCGGTGTTGACCCAGTTCGCCTTCCTCGCGCACGAGGCGGCGCACCGGCAGGTGTTCGAATCCCGCGCATGGAACGATCGCGCGGGGCTTTACATCGCGGCGTTCCTCGTGGGGCTGAGCTATTCGTGGTGGATGAACAAGCACAACCGCCACCACGGCAACCCGAACACGATCGGCAAGGATCCCGATATCGAGCCCGACACCATCGTCTTCATCCCCGAGGACGCCGCGCGGGCGCGTGGTCCCGTGCGATGGGTGATCCGACGCCAGGGATGGCTGTTCTTCCCCCTGCTCACCCTCGAGGGCATCAATCTGCACCGTCACGCAGTGGTCGCGATCGTGCGCGGCGCCGGGGGCAAGCCCGACCCGCGCGGCCGGGTGCTCGAAGGCGCTCTGCTGATCGCCCGGTTCGGCATCTACCTGACCGTCCTGTTCTGCTTCTTGCCGCTCGGACTGGCCTTCGCCTTCCTCGGCGTGCAGCTGGCCGTGTTCGGCGTCCTGATGGGCGCATCCTTCGCCCCGAACCACAAGGGGATGCCCACCATCGCCCCCGACGCGAAGGTCGATTTCCTGTCCCGTCAGGTGCTCACCTCCCGGAACATCCGCGGCGGACGGTGGGTCTCCCCCCTCATGGGCGGTCTGAACTACCAGATCGAGCACCACCTGTTCCCCTCGATGCCTCGCCCCGCGCTCCGGCAGGCGCGTCTGCTCGTGCGCGCCCATTGCGCGAAGGTCGGCGTGCCGTACACCGAGACGACACTGCTGCGCTCCTACGGCATCGTCATCCGCTATCTGAACCGGGTGGGCCTCTCGGCGCGGGACCCGTTCGTCTGCCCTCTCGTCGCCGATCTCCGCATCCACTGACCCCCGTGAAGGAAATCACCGTGAAAACCATCGTCGTTCTCCTCGTCCTGTGGGCGATCCTGGCCATCGTCGGATTCGCCCTGGAGGGTCTTCTCTGGCTCGGGATCATCGGCATCGTCCTCATCGTCGGAACCGTCGCCTTCGGGCTGATCCGCCGCCGCGGGAAATCATCAGCAGCTCGCCGGTGAACGAGGAGGTGCCACCGGCATCTCGCCCGCACCGCGACGACGCGTCCCTCGGACGGCGGGCCCATGCACGCCTCCGTTGAGAAGGCGATCGCGGATGCCCTTCGCGACGATCCACGAACGACGGTCGTGTACACGAACGCCGTCACCACGGACTCGTACTACGTCGCCCGTCGCGCCGGTGGCACCTTGGTCTACGTCAACCCCGTGCACCGGGTCGATGTCGAGGACGGCGACCGCGGAGGTTGACAGGCGTGGCTAATCCCGTTAGCTTTTGGCTAAGAGCATTAGCCGACGGAGGAGACACCATGACCGAGTATCTGAAGATCGACGCGGGACGCATCGCGTACGACGTGACAGGCGAGGGACCCCTCGTCGTCCTCGCGCACGGCATGGGCGACAGCCGGCACTCCTACCGTTTCGTCGTTCCGGCGCTGGTCGCCGCCGGATACCGGGTCGCCAACATGGACATCCGCGGATGCGGCGAGTCCAGCGCCGAGTGGCCGGGCTACAGCCGCACCGACATCGTCGCGCTGGTGCGCCATCTCGGCGCTCCTGCGGTGCTCGTCGGCCAGTCGATCAGCGGCGGCGCGGTCACGATCGCCGCCGCCACGGCACCCGAGCTGATCTCGGGCATCGTCGAGCTCGCCCCGTTCACCCGCGCGCAGTCGTTCGATCTCGGCGGACTCCTCCGCGTGAAAGCACACCGCGCCGGCACCATGCGCCTGGCCAAGGTCATGCTGAGCGGGAGCCTCGACGCCTGGATGTCCTATCTCGACCTGGCGATCCCGTCGAAGCCCGCCGACTGGGCGCACGAGAGCGCCCGCATCCGGACGACCATGGCGCGACCTGAGCGCATGGCGGCGCTGCGCGCGATGACGAAGACGACCCCGGCGGACGCCGGCGCGCAGCTCGCCCGCGTCGCGTGCCCCGTGCTCATCATCGAAGGGAGCGCCGATCCCGACTGGGCCGACCCGCCCGCCGAGGCCGAGCGCATCGTCGCCGATCTTCCCGCCGGCATCGGCGAGATCGCGGTGATCGACGGCGCCGGACACTACCCTCATACCGAGACGCCGGCCGAGGTCGTCGCCCTGGCGCTGCCCTTCCTGCAGAAGACCCTGAACCCCGCCGACGGAGGCCCCCATGCCTAGAGCCGGACTCGACCCGGCGACCGTCACGGAGACGGGCGCAGACCTCGCCGACGAGATCGGCTTCGCGCAGCTCAGCATGAGCGTCGTCGCCGAGCGACTCGGCGTGAAGACGCCCTCGCTGTACAAGCACGTCGACGGACTCGCCGACCTGTCGCATCGCATCGCCATCCTCGCGGCGACCGAGGTGGGCGAGGCGCTCGGCACCGCGGTCGACGGTGCTACCGGTCGCGAGGCGCTCGACGGCGCCGCGCGCGCACTGCGGGCGTATGTCGTGCAGCACCCCGGGCGCTACGCCGCCACCGTCAGCGCCCGACCCACGGGCCCTGACGACGCGCTCATCCCGGCACGGGACCGCGTGCTCACCGCGCTCTCCGGCGCTCTCGCCGACTACGACCTCGACCCGGCAGACGAGATCCACGCCCTCCGGATGCTGCGCAGCGTTCTGCACGGCTTCGCCACGCTCGAAGCGGCCGACAGCTTCCAGATGAACACCGACATCGACGAGAGCTTCACCTGGGTCATCACGTTCCTCGACCAGGGGCTTCGCGGGCGCGGCAGTGCCCGGCCGGTGTGACCGCGGCCGAGCACTGTGTCGCGAAGCCTTGCGACGTGAGAGGCCCGTAACGACCCCACCCCCGGGGTCGTACCCGATCCATCCAGGGCGAGTCCCCGCAACCCGCTCCCGAGTGCCTCTCGAAAGGCCAGTGGACGCTCGCGCCGATTCCTTACACCGCTCGATGAAAATTCTTCGGAGAATCCGGGTGTAAGGATTTTGCCTCTGCGTCCATAACCTGGGTGAGAGCGGTCCCGCGACGCGGATGAGGCCGTGGGATGGCGGAGGGGGCGAGCAGACGTGCCGAAGCGGACGTTCGATGCGCTCTTCGGTGCCCACTACCTGCGCGTGCTGCGGTACGCCGAGCGGCGCATCGCCGACCAGCAGGTGGCCGAGGACGTCGCCGCCGACACGTTCGAGCTCGCGTGGCAGCGGATCAGCGCCGAGGGCGCGGAGATCGACCTGCCCTGGCTGTACCAGACCGCCGCCTTCAAGCTGCGCGACCAGTACCGCCGGAACTCCCGGCGCCGTGAGGCCGTCACCGCACTGGAGCGGTTCGCCGAGGAAGCGCCGGACGCGCTCAGCGCGCTCGACAGGCTGGCCCTCGTCGAGGCGCTCCGCTCACTCGGCGACCGGGATCGCGAGGTGCTGATGCTTACGTACTGGGACGGGCTGTCGGCCGCCGAGGTGGGCGCCGTGGTCGGCACGACACCGAACGCCGTGTGGGCGACGCTCAGCCGGGCGCGCACCAAGCTCAAGGCCCAGCTCGACGCCGACATCAGGGCAGGAGGAAGACATGTCACTCACGGACGATGACCTGGGTCGCCGGCTGCGCGCCGCCGACCCGGCACGCACACCCCACGACGCACCGCTCACCGCCTCCCACCTCGCCCTCCGCGACCGCATCACCACCACGGGACGGGCACCGGCGGAGACGACGCCGACCCCGCACCGGGGGCGCTGGCCGCTGTTCGCGCTCCCCGCCGCGGCCGCCATGATCGTCGCCCTCTTCCTCGCGTGGACGCTGCTGCCGTCGAACACGCCGCCGGCCGCGGCGGCACTCACCCCCGATCCGCTCGTCTACACATCGACGCCGTCGACGCTGGAGGAGGTCGTCCGCATGTCGCAGGAGAAGCTCGCCGCCGGAACATCACCCGCCACCACGGCCGAACGCGGCGCATCGTGGACCGGCTGGTATCTGCACATCGACAACGCCGACGTCGCCACCTCGGCTCTCATCCGGCCGCAGGATGTGATCTGCGTGTGGAACGCGGATGGCAGCGGCACGATCACGACTCTCGCCGGAACGCCCTACTGGGCCGAGGACAACACCGTCGCCCTCGACACCCGCGAAGCCCCCGAACCGGGCAGCGTGATCTCCACCCTTCCGTTCGACGCCGCACAGGCACCGGCGGCCGACCCGCAGGGCGACACCCCGGCCGACATGCGCACTCTGCTCACGTCGTTCGGGCTCCCCGACGGCGCTTCCGGCGGCGACGTGATCGAGAACACCCGCGCCGCCCTGAGCTGGTGGAACCTGACCGATGCCCAGCACGGCGCACTGCTGTCGCTGCTGATCGAAACGGAGGATGCGACCGTCCTCGGCACGACGACCGACCGGGCAGGACGCCCCGTCATAGGCATCGCCGGCACCCCGAGCGCCGACGCGCAGACCCGCCACATCCTGCTCGTCTCGACGCAGACCGGCCGCATCGTCGGAGTCGAGACCACCCGCACCGAAGCCCTTCCGCCGATTCCGGCGGGAGCCGTCGTCTCGTACACACTCTGGGGAACCGATGAGTAAGCGCGCACGTCTGCACACGATCCTCGGCACCGTCGTGCTGCTGGTGCTGTCCGCCCTCGGGGTGTCCGGCCCGGCCGTCGCCGCGGACCGCGCCGATGACGACTCCGCGGACATCATCGCCTACGCGCTCGAGGCAGAGCCCGGCGGGATCGTGCTGAGCGACAACCTCGTCTACTGGCCGCGACTCACGATGACCCTCACGGTCGACACCGAGCGCGGCGCGGAGCTCCGCGCGGTCGGCTCCTGCCCGTCGGGACTCTACTGCGCCTACAGCGGCCAGAACCTCACCGGGTCGCGGCTGTCGTGGACGGCCTGCGGTGTGCAGAGCACCGCCGCCCTGTCGGTCGTGCGCTCGATCGCGAACGCGCGACTCGTCGGCGTCGTGCAGGCCCGCAACGGCACCTCGGTGCTCGCGTCGGCGTCATCCAACGCCTGGACGAACGTCGGCGGCACCACGACGAACCTGAACTGCCTCAACTGACTTGGGTGCGGCGATAGAGGGTACCTCCGGTCGCCCCGAACGGCGAGGGGCAGGCGGGATCGGCGTTTCGCGCGCAGGCTCGCCTCCCATCCCCGAGCACCACATGAGCGTCCTCCTCGACCCTCACGGCCCGTTCGCGGCCGCCGGTCAAGGAGTAGAACGTATTGACACGAACGACGACCAGAAGGGCGCCGAGCCGCCCTACACACCACCCCCAGAAGGGCTATACCCGGACGTTCGGCTTGAAGTGCGAGCGGAGCAATCTTTCTTGTGAGCACCGCAGCAGAACAGCAGTCCCGCAAGGCGGCCCTTTTACTTGGGAAACGACTGCGTGTGCTCCGGCAGCGACAAGGCAAGTCGCAGGAGGCCATTGCGATCGCAGCCGGCATCTCTACTCAGACATACGCTGCGCTGGAGCGTGGCTGCAAGCCGTCCGGGACTGACTCGAACCCCACACTGAAAACCGTTCTTCGAGTGCTCCCAGCTCTCGGAATCGATCCGGTGGAGGCGATTCTGTACACCACTCGCGCCCCGTCCGCCAGCCATTCCGTTGACTGGTGAAAGGCGCATTCTGCCACCAAGCTCATCGCAAGGTGTACAGCATTCAGGTAGCGCGAGCAAAGGAGCACATTATGTGGGGGAGAAAGTTCAGGGCGGCGGGAGCCATATCAATAGTCACTGCACTACTGCTGGTTCCTGCCGTACCGGCCACAGCATCGGAGCTCGCCGAAGACGGGAGTTCGTGCGCTTCTGAAGCCGCGTCAGTAGCGGAATCTGCCGGCGCGAGCGGCGGTTACGACTTCGTGTGCGCGCCCGGCGTCATCTCCGTCGAGATCCCCTCCGAAGACGGCTCCACACTTACCAAAACTGAGGAAGTTCCAATCGTCGAAGCGCTGCCTTCGGCTCAGCTGAGGTCCGACTACTGCGGACTGAACGCCCCCGAGACCCGCACTATCGTTAGCGAACTCCAGGTCAACATCGATTTCTGCGTCATCTACGGCCAGAATGGCGATCCGCTGAACGGATCCTGGTCTCGCTCACTCAAGGTGGAATGGACGTCCTACCCGGGGTACCCCTCAACCAACAACCGGCTCCGGACGATTTCAACGTTTGCTAGCAACGGTCAGGTGACCCTTTGGGGCAGCATCCATTCGCAGCGCCAGAACGGCGGATTTCCGCCGTCAACCCTCACGAGCGCCTTGCTTGAGCTCCGCAACGGATTGCCCGTTGCGGGGTGGGAAATGTACGGCACCAACTCGAACGGCACCTTCGCAATCCGCATCGAGGACTTCGAGATCACGGATATCGACTATGGGTTCAACGCGCCGGTGAACATGCTCCCCTCGTTCACGCCGCGGTTCGTGTGTCATAACGACACCGAACGGTGCTTCTTCCCGAACGGAGACGAAGCACCCGTCTAAGACCTGAGATACAGGCTCGGTGCATCTTTGATGCCCCCGAACTCCAGCAGGAGGTCGGGGGCATCAAAGCGCACCGCAACCCCTCTCAGCCGGTCAATGGTCAGCTCAGCTCCATAGCCGTTCCAATCGCCCTGCCCTTCGAGAGCAACAACGAACTGCGTCTCGTGCACGGAGACGGCAGCCATCCGGAACCGATCAGCACGACGGCCCCAGATAGGCAGCGTCAGCGGAAAAGCCAACTGCAACGCATCTGGCGCATACGGCAAGTCATATGGGTGACGCTCGACAACATGCCCGGCGAACACCGTTCGACGAGTCTGATCGTCATAGGACCAGACCTCACCGCTCTGAGAATCCACAGCCGTGTAGGAAGAGTGCCGAGGATCAGCGTGAACCCGGACCAGGCTCTCCTCACCACTGACCTTCCGCTTCACGACCGCGTCGCACTCGAACGGCCGAACCGTCCGCCAATCCGACAGCAACGCAACCACGTTCATGAGATCGATCACCGCCACAGTGCGCCTCCACTCATTGATCTCGTGTGCAGCTACCCATCCTGCCGTCACGATCACCAGGCTATTGCCAAGCCTGTCCGATGCGCCCTCCACTCCACCCCCGAAGGGTCTCACCCGGATCTGCGCCAGGACCGCGGCTGCGGTCTGAGCGGTGCCGCGGGCAGTCACCAACCCCAGTTCGGAGATCTGCATCACGTTCAGTGGGATGATCCATTCCGCACGAGCGCGGTCTCGCCCTCCGCCCCCGGCGGACCGATCAGCCGCCGTAAGCGCGCCAGTTTCCTTTACAGGAGCGCGGTGCTTCGGCGAAGCCCTACAAGGACCTCATCCAGGGCATCGGCACCGAGGAGATCTCGCACGTCGAGCTGATCGGTACGACGATCTCGCGCCTGCTCGACGGCTCACCCCGCTACAACGGCAAGCCCGGCGATCCGGTCGACGCCCCGGGGGCGGGCGGCGCGACGCCGCTGACGATCGCCGTCGACCATGGCAACATCCACCACTATCTCGTCGGCGCGCAGGGTGCCCTGCCGGTGGATGCCGTGGGCAACCCCTGGTCGGGGAGCTACGTCTACAACTCGGGCAACCTCGTGCTCGATCTGCTCTACAACCTCATGCTCGAGTCCACCGGCCGCCTGCAGAAGTGCCGCCTGTACGAGATGACCGACAACACGATGGCGCGCGGCACGATCGCGTACCTCATCGTGCGCGATCAGGCGCATGAGAACGCCTACGCGAAGGCGCTCGAGACGCTCGGCGTCAACTGGCGCACGTCGCTGCCGATCCCGAAGACCAACGCCGACTCGTTCCCCGAGGTCGCGCGGCTGCTGGAGCTCGGGCTGCAGAGCAAGCAGTACTCGTTCGACCTCGGCAACCAGTCGGAGGCCGGTCGCATCTTCCAGGGCATGTCGCCCTCGAACGACGGCACCGACCTCGACGCCAGCGAGCAGGCCCCCGCGGGCTCGCCGATGACGATCTCGCCGGAACGACCCGAGGAGTTCTCGCCCGGCGCCGACGCCGACCTGCGCGAGCTCATCGAGGCGACGGCCGCCATGGAGATGGCCGACATCGACGCGACGTTCGGCCGGATGCCGTAGCGATACGGCCGTCGCGCAGCGCGGCCGCATCGGATTCTTTCCTTGGCGGGACGCCGCTCAGCGGCGTATGCTCGGAATCGGCACGGTGATAATGCGTATTATCACCGTGCCGCGCGGATCACAGTCGCTCCGCGCCCGCTTCAGGAAAGGCACGATGACGTGACGAAACTGCAGTCCACCGCTTCCCCCCGCCGACGGCGCCCGCTCGTGGCCGCCGCGGTCGCTCTGCTCGCCGCGGCGCTGGCGCTCCCCACGAGTGCCAGCGCGCTGGAGCCTCTGCCGGACTTCACCTACGGGGCCGAGCTGACCGTGCCCGAGGACCTCGCGTTCAATCCGACCAACGAGTTCATCTTCCCGAGCGTCTTCCATGCCGGCGAGCATCTCGCCGACCCTCTAGCCGAGTGGTACCTGTACTACGCGCCGCACAACGATCCGGGCGGCATCGCCCTCATGTACGCGGACTCGCTGGACGGTCCGTGGACGGAGTACGCGGGCAATCCGATCATCGAAGCCGTCTGGTCCCCGCACTACACCGCGAACCACGTCTCGAGCCCGGACGCGATCTGGAACGCCCAGGAGCAGCAGATGTTCCTCTACTACCACGGGCGGAACGACACCACCCGCTACGCGACGACCACCGACGGGGTCACCTTCACCTATGGCGGCGTCGCGGTCGACACCACCATGCTCGGGGCGACTTCGCGCGAGGCGTCCTACGGACGCGTCTTCACGCATCCCGACCCCGCATCGGCCTACGCGTACGGGATGTTCTTCATGGAGAACACCACGGCCAATTCACGACGCATCCGGCTCGCCGAGTCGGTCGACGGCCGCTCGTGGACCGTGCGCCCGACCCCGATCGTCACGCCGTCGAACGGCGACGGCGGCAACGTGTCGGCCGCGAACCTCTGGCAATGGGATGGGCAGTGGTACGTGATCTACCACAACTCCACGGGCAACATCATGGCCCGGACGGTCGATGAGACCCTCACCACGGTGGGCCCCGCCACCCGGCTCCACTCCTCCAGCGGCGTCGCTCCCGACACCGGGCGGGTGGCCGCCCCCGAGATCGTCACCGAGGGCGACACGACCTACCTCTTCTACGAGGGCGGCGGGCGGCTCGGAGCCACGATCGCCTACGCCACCGCCGTCACCGGGCCGACGACTCCGCCGCCCTTTGCGCTCGCCGTGACGACCTCCGCCACCACCGGCTGCGCGGCGGGCGCCGCGACCCTCGCGGTGACCGTGCGCAACGACTCGACGGCCGCCAACGACATCCGCGTCACGTCGTCACTGGGCGAGCGGAAGTTCACCGGGGTCGCGGCGGGTGCGAGCAGAACGGCCACGTTCACGGCGCCGGGAGCGACGCTCGCCGCAGGCAGCGCGTCCGTCAAGGCGTTCGCCCGCGTCGACGGCGTCGCGCACGAGCAGACGTGGCCGGTGAGCCACACCGCACGCTCGTGCTGACCCACGGGCGCGTGCCCTCTCGGGGGTGCGCGCCCGCCTCAGCGCGCGGCGGCCCAGCGCGCCAGACGGCGGAGCAGCTCACGCACGGCGGGCGCGTCGTACGCCTCGACGTCGTGCCCCAGCGCGTCGTAGGCGGCACGTCGGCCGTCGCGCTCGACGGCCCAGGCGACCGGATGCGTCTCACCGGCGTGCTCCTGCGTGTAGAAGACGCGAGCGTCCTCGGCCAGCCGCAACCACGAGTAGGCCTCATCCACGGTTCGGATCGACGCGAGCCCCTCGGTGATCGGGTCGGCTTCGGCCGCCCTCAGCTCCAGCGGTCCACGCGCGGGATGCATCGTGGTGCCCCGCACCCAACGCCCGCCGAGCCGTCGCTCCCACTCGGGATGCTCCGGCAGCAGCGTGGCGGCGACATGAAGCACGAGCAACGCCCCCGGGAACTGGGCGATCAGGTCGCTCAGGCGTGCGTCCAGGGGATGCGGCTGCGGCCCGCCGCCGGCGTTGACCACCAGCAGGTCGGCGCCGGCGAGCCTCGACGCGAGCACGTCGATCCGGTCGACCGTCTCGACGTCGAACCCGTCGTCGCGGAGCACCTCGGCGACGACGGCGCTGGTGTCGGCGAACGGATGCCAGGGGTCGACGTAGTCCCCTCCCCCGGAGAAGAGGACGACCCCGCTCACGCGGGCGCCGCGGTCGACGCGCGCAGGACGAGTCGAGGCTCGACGTGCAGCTGAAGCGGCGGCTCGGCACTTGGCTCGCGGATCAGATCGATCAGCATGCGGGTGGCGAGCGCCCCCACGCGCCGGCGATCCGGAGCCACCGCGGAGATGGGCGGGTCGGCATGGGCCGACACGTCGTCGTCGTAGGCCACGATCGAGAGCTGCTCGGGCACCGCGATCCCGCGCGAGCGCGCGTTCTGCAGGAGCCCGAACAGCGAGTTCTCGTCGCCGTGGCAGAACAGCGCGGTCGCGCCGGTGCGCTCCACCGCATCCATGACGATGTCGGCGCCGCCGCGCTCCCACCGCGGTCCCGCCCCGAGCTCGTCGGGGCCGAGGATGCTGCTCTCGGGGTCGAGCCCGAGCCGCTCCAGTGCGTCGCTCCATCCGCGGCGCACGAACTCGGCGCTCTGCGAGCTGCCCCGGCTGACCATCAGGAGCCGACGATGACCGAGCCCCGCCAGGTGCTGCAACGCCGCGAAAACCCCGCGCTCATGGGCCGAGCGCACCGACGAGACAGATCCGAGACCGCCGCCGGGGGTCTCGCGCTCGACGAAGACGACGGGGATCTCGAGCTGCTCGAGCTTCTCGAGGAAGCCCGGGGGCGCGACACGTTCCGAGACCGTCGGAACCCACAGCAGCCCGGCCACACCGCCCGCGACGAGCTCGTCGATCAGCCGGTACTCCTCGTCGAGGTCGTACTCGGAGATCGCGAGCTTCATCTCGCCACCGTCGGAGAGCACGTCGTCGATGCCCTCCACCACGAAGCGGTAGTAGTACGAGGTGGGCATGACGACGCCGATCGTGCCCGTGAACGCCTTCGTCGGCGCGCGGCCGGGCAGAGGCCGGTCGGCACGGAGCACGGCGCCGCCGCGCACCTTCTCGAGGATCTGCTCGGCGACCAGGGAGTCCAGGTCGCGGCGGATCGTCACGTGCGAGACACCCAGATCGCCGACGAGCGAGGTGATCCTCACCGCACCGTCCTGCTGCGCGCGACTCAGTATTCGCGCGCGACGCTCGGCAGCGAGCATGGCAGTCCCCCTCCGCAGCGGATGTCGACGTTCAGCTTAATCTCGGCGCCCGGTTGTGATCCGGTCGAGATGAAGATGAGCGCTTTATTTAAGTTTCGTTCTATATCTTGCCATTTCTTTCTATCCACGTCGATACTGACACGCGTCGACGGCGACGATGCCGCGGCACCGAAGGAGGAGTCATGGCTCGACGAAGAGCAACATCCATCTGGACCGCGACGGCAGTCGCGACCACCGTCGCCGTGGGCGGGGCGGTGATCGCCGCGCCCCCGGCCGCCGCCGCGACGATCGAGCGCGTCACGGTCAGCCAGGCGGGGTACAGCGCGTCCGGGCACAAGGTGGGATCGGTCATCACCGACGGCGCCCTGCCCGGATCGACATCGTGCCGCATCCTGCAGGGCCAGACGGTGGTGGTGCCGTCCTGCTCCCTGCTCGACCGGGGGACGACCTGGGGCGATCGGGTCTACGTCGTCGACTTCAGCACGCTGACGACCGTCGCCGACGACTACGCGCTCGAGGTGGGCGGGGTCCTGTCCCCGCGCTTCTCGGTGACCGAGAACGTCTGGGCCGGATATCTCGACGAGATGACGGCGTTCTACCGCCTGCAGCGCTCCGGCGTCGCGACCTCCGACGCCTACCCCGCGGGCTACAGCAGCATCGCGCCGTCCGACAAGATCTTCCACGGTCCTGGGCACCTCGACGACGCCGCATCCGCCGACGGGACGGTGCACTACGACCTCACGGGCGGCTGGTACGACGCGGGCGACTACGGCACCTACGGCGGCAACCAGTGGGTGGGCGGCAACATCGCGATCACCTACCTGCGCTACGGCGACAACGCCGCGGTGGCCTTCGACAACGACGACAACGGCGTCCCCGACCTCGTCGACGAGGCCCGGTTCGGCAGCGAGTACCTGCTGCGCATGCTGGCCGCGTTCGACGGCGCCTTCTGGGACGTCAAGGGCAGCGGCGGCTTCCAGCACCCCGACGCCCACACCGACGGCATCGTGGGGACGGGCGATGACCGTCGGATCTCGGGCTACGGTGTCGGCGGCTCGGCGAAGGCGGCCGGCTCGTTGGCGGCCACCGCGCGCGCGGTCGAGAAGGCCATCGCCGACGGCCGCGTCCCCGCCGCCGACCTCGGCGAGTGGCAGGCGTTCGCCGCCGAGGCCGAGGCGGGTGCCGTGGCGTTCTACGAGTACGTCGACGCCCACCGCAACGACCCGATCGGCGGCTACTCCACCACGCGGGGCGGGATCGCGAACTCCCTGCTGTTCGCCGAGGTGCAGCTGCATCTGCTCACCGGCGACACCGCGTACCGCACCTCGGCGGAGGCCACGATCGCAGCGACCGAGTACTCGATCCTCTCCAACACCAACTACTGGGACATGGGCCCGCTGTCGATGGCCGAGCTCTATCCGGTCGCCACGGCCGGCGGCAAGACCAACATCCAGCGCTACCTCAAGAAGCAGCTGGACTACATCCTGTCCACGACCGACGACACCCCCTACGGAGTCGTCAACCAGTTCAAGAACTTCGGCGTCAACGAGCCCCACGTCTCGTACGTCGCCGACGCGATGCGCTACTACGAGCTGTTCGGCGACCAGCGCGCGCTCAAGGCCGTGCAGCGCGGTCTCTACTGGGTCTTCGGCAACAACCCGTGGGGCACGAGCTGGGTGTCCGGGGTGGGCGAGAACTCGGTGAAGTACCTCCACACCCGACTGGACGAGGAGGCCCAGAGCCAGACCGGCACCGGCGTGATCCTCCCCGGTGCGCTCGTCAGCGGCCCCAACGCCAAGGACCCGCTCGACGTCCGCAGCGCCAGCCCCTGGTACCAGGACCGGCCGGTGTGGCAGGACAGCGGGCAGCAGTGGCGGTACAACGAGTACAGCGTCAGCATCCAGACCGGCTTGTTCTCGGCGCTGTTCGGACTGACGGCGATCGGTGATGCGGCGTGGTCCGCGGGGACCCCGCCGACCACGCTGACGGTGACCTCGCCGCAGATCGGGGACCAGGTCACGGGCGACGTGACGGTGTTCGCGCAGAGCGGCTCGTCGCTGACCCAGCACGCCCTGGGGCCGGACTGGACGCCGATGACCGCCGCCGGCGGGGTGTCGACCGGCACGCTGAACGTCGATGCCCTCGCCCCGTTCACGACCGCGCGGATCGATGTCCGCGGCACGCAAGCCAGCGGGGCGCAGTCCTACTCGTCGACGCACTACACGGTGGCACCGCCGCTGCCGAGCCCCGACAGTCCGCTGCTCTACGACGGATTCGGCCGCGACGGCGTGTTCGGGATGCAGGGCTACACCTGGGTGAACTGGTACAACAACCACGCAGGCGTGGGCTCGGCCGTGAACACGACGGTCGACGGCCGCACGGTCGCACGGCTCTTCCAGAACCCCGCCTCGGCGATGTCGCAGGCGAAGTTCCAGCCGTGGCACCATTCCGTGGACGCGAGCGGCTACCGCTACCTGACCGTGACGATGCGCACTCCCTCGCCCAACCTCCGATTGCGCATCGAGGTGTCTGACGCGGACTCGAACCACCGCGTGACGGGCAACACGCCGATCGCGGTCTCTGGGGAGTGGACGACGTACTCGTTCGATCTGGCGCAGTTCGCCGGGCTCGACCGTTCGCAGGCGAAGCTGGTGTTCTGGCTGCAGCAGACCGCCGACACCGACGGCGAGCTGCTGGTCGACGAGGTGAGCTTCACCAACCAGGCCGCCGGCACTGCGCCGACCCTGTCGGCGATCTCGCACACCTCGGGATCGCTCACCACGGG
This sequence comes from Microbacterium sp. NPDC089189, assembly GCF_040685095.1. Classification (NCBI taxonomy): domain Bacteria; kingdom Bacillati; phylum Actinomycetota; class Actinomycetes; order Micrococcales; family Microbacteriaceae; genus Microbacterium; species Microbacterium sp. NPDC089189. The sequence goes on along the minus strand of NZ_JBFBHG010000003.1, from coordinate 100,005 downwards.
CACCGACGTCACCGTGCAGGCCACCTACACGGACGCCGACGGCGAGGCTCCGCACGCGGTCGAGCTGGTGCTCGACGGTGTGATCCACCGGATGACCGCCGTCGACCCGTCCGACACGGACGTCACGGACGGCGCGGTCTACGCCGTCACGCGGCGGTGGGTGAAGGGCGTGCACACCTACGACGTGCGCACGACCGACACGACCTCGAGCGTCGTGACCTCGCCGGCGGTGACCGGAGTGGTCGTCGGATGACCGCGGGCGCGGGGGCGGGCCGTCTCGGCGGTCCGTCCCCGCGCGCGCCGGGATCAGGCGATGATGCCCAGAGACGCGCCGTCGACGCGGTGCCGCGGCGACCGGCCGTGCACGAGGGCATCCAGATCGTCCAGCGCCGAGTCGGCCAGTCGCCGGGTCTCGGCATGCATCGCGCCGGCGATGTGCGGGCTGAGGACGATGCCGGGCGTATCGAACAACGGCGAGTCCGGCCCCAGCGGCTCGGGCTCCGTCACATCCAGGACGGCACGCAGCAGCCCCGCACGGCACCGCGCCATGAGCGCGTCGGTGTCGATGAGCGAGCCTCGGGCGGTGTTGATCAGCACGGCGTGCGGGCGCAGCATCCCCAGTCGCCGCGCATCGAGCAGGTGATGAGTCTCGGGCAGCTCGGGCGCGTGGATCGTGACCACGTCGCTGGCCCGCAGCAGATCGTCGAGGTCGGTCAGGCGAGCCCCCACGGATGCGGCGACGGCGGGGTCCGCGTGCGGATCGGCCGCCAGGACGCGCAGGTCGAACGGGCGCAGCAACTCCGCCACGCGCCGGCCGACCCGCGAGAGACCCACGATCCCCACGGTGCCGCCGAAGGTGACGGCCGGCGGGATGGCGTCGCGCCAGGCGCCCGCCACCTCGCGCGAGCGGGCGTAGCCCTCGATGTACGCGGGGGCGCGCTTGGCTTCCAACAGGATCGTGGCGAGGGTGAACTCCGCGACGGGGATGGCGTTCGCATCGGCCGCGCTGGTGACCACGACGCCCCGATCCCAGAATGCGGGCGCGACGAGGTGCTTGACCGAGCCGCCGGTGTGGAGCACCCCGCGCAGCCGCGGCGCGGCATCCAGCACGTCCGCGCCCAGCGATGGCCCGCCCCATCCCGTGATCAGGTACTCGGCGTCGGCGAGGCGTCGACGCGCGTCGGCGGTGTCGAGCGCGTCGAGCCGCAGCGGGTCGTCGATGCGCACCAGAGCGCGAAGGCGCGCGAGGCGGGACTCGTCGAACAGGTCGGCGAACGCGCGCGCTCCCATGAGCAGCACCGCGGAGGGCGGGCGTGCGGCGGTGTCGTCGCTGACAGATGCGGCCATGCCGATGAGCGAACCACACTTCGGCATTACTTCACAAGTTTTAAACATCCGATTTCTAACTTGATCGAATTGCTTGCGTTTTGTTTCGAGCGTCCGCATACTGGGCGCAGCACACGACGGAGTGAGCCCGGGGTTCCGGTTTCCGCATCCGTCGGCTATCCACGCGACCGCCACCTGCGGTCGCGACCGAACGGAGGAATCATGCATCAGCGCACCCGACGCGCCCTCGCGGCCCTCGTCGTGGTCCCCGTGCTCGCCGGCGTCGCAGCCTGCAGCAGCAGCGGGGACGACGGCGAGGCTGCCGGCGGCGCCGACGAGCCGGTCACCATCACCATCATGGGCAAGCCCGCGGCGACCAACACGGCTGCCGTCGAGCTGTTCGAACGACAGGTCGCCGCGTTCGAAGAGGCCAACCCGAACATCACCATCGAGGCGTCGGACGTGCCGTGGGACGCCAAGACGTTCACGACACGTCTGGCCGGCGGCAGCGCGCCCACGCTGCTGCGTGTGCCGCTCACCGAGCCGCCCGCGCTGATCGAACGCGGCCAGGTCGCCGACATCGCCGGCATCGCGTCGAAGCTCGAGAGCTTCGACGACCTCAATCCGCGCGTCATGCAGTTCCTGGAGCGCGACGGCGCGGTCTACGGCATCCCCGAGAAGAGCTACGCCTTCGGGCTGGTCTACAACCGCGACCTCTTCGAGCAGGCGGGGCTCGACCCCGACAGCCCACCCGAGACGTGGGAGGAGGTGCGCGAGTACGCCAAGCAGATCTCCGACTCCACCGGCAAGACCGGGTTCGGCGAGATCACGACGAACAACAGCGGCGGGTGGCACCTGACCGGCTACGACTACACGTTCGGCGGGCGCATGATCGAGCAGGAGTCGGACGGCACCTGGGTGGCGGCGTTCAACGACGATGCCTCGCGCGACGTCATGGAGCTGTGGAAGGCCATGCGCTGGGAGGACGACTCCCTCGGTGACAACGTGCTCGGCAAGCAGGAGGACCTGGTCGCGGAGTTCACCGCCGGCAATGTCGGGATGTGGGTCTCGGCACCGCCGGACGTCTACCCCAACTACATCGCCGCGGGCGGCGACCCGGCAGCGTTCGGCGCCGGTCCGATGCCGCAGGGCGGAGCGGACGCCACCCTGGCGGGTGCGACCGTGCTCATGGTGAACGGGACGGCCACCGAAGCGGAGCAGGAGGCCGCGGTCAAGTGGATCGAGTGGCGTGCGCTGCGCCCGAACTACGACCTCGAGGTCGCCGCCGAGACGGCGGAGGCATCGGCCGCGGACGGCCTGCCGGTCGGCGTGCCGGTGGCGCCCATCTTCAGCCAGGAGGCGTACGACGCCTACCGCGAGGCGATCGCCGAGTACGTCAACGTGCCGGTCGAGAACTTCGCCCCGTATGTGGCCTCGCTGGACGCCTTCGAGTACGTGCCCGAGCCGGAGGTCGCCTCGCAGGAGATCTATGCCGCGCTCGACCCCGTCGTGCAGGCGATCCTGACCGATCCCAACGCCGACATCGACGCTCTGCTCGACGACGCCGAAGCACGGGTCAACCAGATCCTGGCGCAGTACGCGTCATGACCATGACCCCCGAACGCCTGCGCGGCACGGCTCCCCGCCGTGCCGCGCAGGCGGCCGAGCCGCCGCGGCCCTCACGGCGCGGCGGCGCACGCCGCCGCGCCGCCTGGGCGGCGCTGGCCTTCCTCGCCCCGACCCTCGTCATCTTCGGCTACTTCGCCTGGTGGCCCATCGCGCAGAGCGCCGTCCTCGCGTTCCAGCAGACGAATCTGGTCGACCCGGCGGAATGGGTGGGGTGGCGCAACTTCGAGATCCTGTTCGCCGACCCGCTCCTGCCGCGTGCCGCGCTGAACACGCTCTGGTTCACGGCGCTGTCGCTCGCGATCGGTCTCCCGGTGCCGCTGCTGTGCGCCGTGCTGATCTCGGAGCTGCGCCGCGGGGGCACGCTCGCGCGCGTGTTGGCCTACCTGCCCGTCGTGATCCCGCCGGTCGTGTCGGTGCTGCTGTGGAAGGTGTTCTTCAGCCCGGGTGAGTCCGGCGTGGTCAACAGCCTGCTGGGCCTGGTCGGGATCGGACCGCTGCCCTGGCTGCAGTCGCCGGAGCTGGCGATGCCGAGCCTGGTCATCGTGGCCACCTGGTCGGGCGCGGGCACCGCGATCCTCATCTACCTGGCGGCGCTGACCGGCGTCAGCACCGAGCTGTACGAAGCGGCCGAACTCGACGGCGCGTCGATCTGGCAGCGCATCGTGCACATCACCCTGCCGCAGATGCGGGGCGTGATCCTCGTGCTCCTCCTCCTGCAGATCATCGGCGCGATCCAGGTGTTCACCGAGCCGTACGTCATGACGGACGGCGGACCCGCCAACGCGACCGTGACGGTGCTGCTGATGATCTACCGCTACGCCTTCCTGTTCGGCAACTACGGCGTCGCGACGGCGCTCAGCGTCCTGCTCGCCGTCGTCCTCGTCATCGTGTCCGCGATCTACCTGCGGCTCACCCGTTCCTGGAGTTCCCGATGACCGTCACCACCCCGGTTCCCCGCCGTCTTCGCCGCCCCGCCGCACCGCGCGATCGCGGCATCCTGTCCGGCTTCGACTGGCGGCGGCCGCGCATCTTCGTCGGTTGGCGCGCGATGCACGTCGTGCTGTTCATCGGCCTCATCGCGCTCGGTGCTATCCCCCTGGCCTGGATGCTGCGCGCGGCGATCTCGACCACGACCGATCTGGTGCAGCACCCGCTGAGCCTCATCCCCGACCCGGCCAAGTGGGAGAACATCCCGACCGCCTGGACGCTGCTCGACATCGGCCACTACCTGGGCAACACGGTGGTGCTCGTGGGCGGGTCGTGGATCGTCCAGCTCGTCGTGTCGGCGACCGCGGGCTTCGCCCTCGCCGTGATCCGCCCTTGGTACGGCCGATACGTCTACGGCGCCATCCTGCTCACCCTCTTCGTGCCGGGAACCGTCACGCTCATCGCGCTCTACCTGACCGTTCTCGATCTCCCGCTGCTGGGCATCGGGTTGACCGACACCCCCTGGGCGGTGTGGCTGCCGGCCGGCGCGAACGCGTTCACCATCCTGCTCGTCAAGCAGTTCTTCGAGGACATCCCCCGCGATCTCTTCGAGGCGGCGCAACTGGACGGCGCGGGGTGGTTCACGATCTTCTGGCGCATCGTGCTGCCGATGTCGCGGCCGATCCTCGCGGTCGTCTCGCTCCTGTCGATCATGACGGCGTGGAAGGAGTTCCTCTGGCCGCTCATCGTGCTGACCGACCCGACCACTCAGCCGCTCGCCGTCGCCCTCCCCCGGCTCGCGCAAGCGACTGATCCGGCGTACCTGATCTCCGGGCTGCTCATCGCGAGCATCCCCCCGATCCTCATCTTCCTGATCTTCCAGCGCTCGATCGTCCGCGGCATCGGCTTCACCGGACTCAAGGGCTGAGCGGTGGTCGACGCCTACCGCGACCCGCGGCTGTCACCGGCCGACCGTACGGCGGATCTCCTCGCGCGCCTGAGCCTCGAGGAGAAAGCCGGGCTGATGTTCCACACCGTGATCGAGTCCGGCCCCGGGGGCTCCCTCGTCGAGACGACGGGGGCGCTCAGCAAGTCGCCCACCCGCACGGTCGTGCTCGATAAGCACATGAACCACTTCAACGTGCACGGGCTGGGCACCCCGCGCGAGGCGGCGCGATGGGCCAACGCACTGCAGCGCCTCGCCGCCCAGACCGAGCACGGCATCCCCGTCACCATCAGCACGGACCCGCGCCACGCCTTCACCGAGAACGCCGGCGCCTCGTTCGCGGCGCGCGGGTTCTCGCAGTGGCCCGAGCCGCTGGGTCTGGCGGCACTGGACGACGCCGACATCCGGGAGCACGCCGAGATCGCGCGGCGCGAGTACCTCGCCGTCGGCATCCGCATGGCGCTGCATCCGCAGGTCGACCTCGCGAGCGAGCCCCGGTGGGGGCGGCAGTTCCAGACCTTCGGCGCGGATGCCGACCGCACGATCCGGGCGCTCACCGCCTACCTGGAGGGGTTCCAGGGGTCGGCGCTGGGCCCGGACTCGGTCGCGTGCGTGACGAAGCACTTCCCGGGCGCGGGTCCGCAGCAGGACGGCGAGGACGCGCACTTCCCCTACGGCCGCGAGCAGGTGTACCCCGGTGGACGGTTCGACCTCCACCTCGCGCCGTTCCGCGCCGCGATCGCGGCGGGCACGGCCGGGATGATGCCCTACTACGGGATGCCGATCGGGCTCGAGCTCGACGGCGACCCCGTCGAGGCGGTCGGCTTCGGCTTCAACCGCGCGATCGTCACGGGGCTGCTGCGCGAGAAGCTGGGGTTCGACGGCGTGGTGGTGACGGACTGGGAGCTGATCCACGACAACGTCGCGCAGGGGCAGGTGCTGCCGGCGAAGGCATGGGGCGTTGAGCACCTGTCCCCCGCCGACCGCATCGTGAAGGTGCTCGACGCGGGATGCGATCAGTTCGGCGGCGAGGAGTGCGTCGACCTCCTCGTCGACCTCGTGCGCAGCGGTCGGGTCGACGAGGCGCGGATCGACGTCTCGGCGCGGCGACTGCTCGAGCTCAAGTTCCGGCTGGGTCTCTTCGATGATCCGTTCGTCGACGAGGACGACGCGGAGCGCGTCGTCGGCTCACCCGCGCATCGCGAGGCGGGCTTCCGCGCCCAGGCCGCATCCGTCACCGTGCTCCGCGACGGCGACGCCGCGACCGGACCGCTGCTGCCGCTGACCCCGGGGGCGCGTCGCCGGATCTACGTCGAGGGCATGTCCGCCGCGGCGGCGCGAGAGCTGGGCGAGATCGTGAGCAGCCCCGAAGAGGCCGACCTCGCCGTCGTACGCCTGTCGGGGCCGTTCGATCCCCGCGACGATCTGCTGTTCGAATCGCTGTTCCACCAGGGCTCGCTGGAGTACCGGCCCGGTCTGCTGGCGCGGCTGCGCCACATCGCCTCGGTCACCGAGCTGGTGGTCGACGTGGGGCTCGAACGGCCCGCCATCCTCACCCCGCTCGTGCCGCTGGCGCGCGTCCTCGTGGGCACGTACGGCACCGGCGACGACGCGCTCGTCGCCGCCCTGACCGGCCGCATCCCGCCCCGCGGGCGCCTGCCGTTCGAGATCCCGCGCTCCATGGATGCGGTGCGTGCCGGCCGGGAGGACGTGCCCAACGACACCGCCGACCCGCTCTTCCCCGTGGGCTTCCGCGCGGTCGGAGCGGCGCGATGAGCGGGGCGACGGTGCCGGACCGGCTGGCGAGGTTCGTCGACGAGACGCTGCGCTCCGCGGCGGTCGTGCACACCGCGACGGTCCGGATCGAGGCCTGGGCGGTGCCCGGCGAACCCGTCCCCTTCGCGGATGCGGTGGGTCGGGACTTCACGCCCTTCGCGGTCGGCGAGCGCTGGGGGCGGCCGTGGAGCACCCTGTGGCTGCACGTCCGTGCGTCGGTGCCCGTCGGCTGGACTCGGGACGCGCACCGACGCGTCGAGCTCGTGGCCGACCTCGGGTTCAACGGGCTCGCCCCCGGCTTCCAGGCCGAGGGGCTCGCGTTCCGTCCCGACGGCACCGTCATCAAGGGCATCTCGCCGCGGAACGCCTGGCTTCCGGTCGAGACCGACACCGTCGACGTCTACCTCGAGCTGGCGGCGAACCCGACGATCCCACCCGAGTCCCACTGGAGGACGACGACGCTCGGCGAACCCTCCGACGCGGATGCGTCGCCGCTGTACCGGCTGGAACGGCTCGAGCTCGCCCTGATCGACGACCGCGCCGAAGAACTCCTCCGCGACATCGAGGTGCTCGGCGGCCTCGCCGCACAGCTGCCGCCGGCCGCACCGCGGGCGGCGAAGATCTGGCGGGCACTGGATCGCATGCTGGATGCGGTCGATCCCGACGACCTCCCCGCCTCGCTCGATCGCGCCCGCGAACTGCTCGCCCCGGTGCTGTCCTCGCCCGCAGCGGCGAGCGCGCACCGCATCGTGGCGGTGGGCCACGCCCACATCGACTCCGCATGGCTCTGGCCGGTGCGCGAGACCATCCGCAAGTGCGCCCGCACCTTCTCGAACGTCCTGGACCTGCTCGAGCGCCACCCCGACCTGCGCTTCGCGTGCTCATCCGCCCAGCAGCTCGCCTGGATCGAGGAGCGCTACCCCGATCTCTTCGCCCGGATCCGGCAGAAGGTCGCCGAGGGGCGGTTCGTGCTCGTCGGCGGCCAGTGGGTGGAGCCGGACACGAATCTCCCCGGCGGCGAGGCCACGGCCCGCCAGCTGATCGTCGGCAAGCGGTGGTTCCTCGAGAAGTTCGGCATCGAGACCACGGAGGTGTGGCTGCCCGACACCTTCGGGTACTCGGCCGCGCTGCCCCAGCTGGTGCGGCTCTCGGGCTCCGACTGGTTCATGACCCAGAAGATCTCCTGGAACCAGACGAACCGCATGCCGCACCACTCCTTCTGGTGGGAGGGCATCGACGGCACCCGCGTGTTCACGCACTTCCCGCCCATCGAGACGTACAACGCGGAACTCTCGCCCGCCGAGCTCGCGCACGCCGAACGCACCTACCTCGACCACGGCACGGGCACCGTCTCACTCGCGCCCTTCGGCTGGGGCGACGGCGGCGGCGGTCCCACCCGCGAGATGATCGCGGCGGCGCACCGGCAGGCCGACCTGGAGGGCTCGCCCCGGGTCGAGCTCGGCACACCGCGGGGTTTCTACGAGAGCGCCGCGGCCGAGAGCGCCGAGCTTCCGGTGTGGTCCGGCGAGATGTACCTCGAGCTGCACCGCGGGACGCTGACGAGCCAGCTGCGCACCAAGCAGGGCAACCGGCGTGTGGAGCGCATGCTGCACGACGCGGAGCTGTGGGCGACGACCGCCGCCGTGCGCGTCGGACTGCCGTATCCGCGGGAGGCGCTGCGCCGCGCCTGGGAGCGGACCCTGTTGCTGCAGTTCCACGACATCCTGCCCGGCAGCTCGATCGCCTGGGTGCATCGGGAAGCCGAGGCGGACCACGCCCGGTTGCGGCGAGAACTCGACGCGATCGTGCGCGCCAGCATCCTCGCGCTGACCGGCGAGGGGGATGCCGCGCTGACCGCCAACGCGGCGCCGCTCGGGCTGGGCGGGGTGCCGGCCGGCGCCATCCAGGCGGCCGCCGCACCCGAGGCGCCCGCCACGCTGCGGCCCGCGGACGACGGCGGATGGATCCTCGAGAACGGGCTCGTCCGGGCCGAGGTCGACGGCGACGGCCTGCTGCGATCGCTGCGCGACGCCTCGGGCCGCGAGGCGATCGCACCGGGAGAGCGTGCGGGTGTGCTGCGGGTGCATCCCGATCGGCCCGACAAGTGGGATGCGTGGGACATCGACCGTCACTACCGCGCGCGGGCGGTCGATCTCGACCGTGCAGACGACCTGGGCGCCGCGGTGATCGACGGGGTGGCGCAGGTGCGGGCGACGCGGTCCCTCGGGTCCTCGACCGTCGTGCAGACCATCAGCCTCGCACCGGCACGCGGCGCCGTCGACATCGCGCTGCACGTGGACTGGCAGGAGCGGCATCGCCTGCTGCGGATGTACGCGCCGCTCGACGTGCACGCCGACAGATCGAGCGCCGAGATCCAGTTCGGCCACGTCGAGCGGCCCACGCACAGCAACACCTCCTGGGATGCCGCGCGGTTCGAGATCGTGGCCCAGCGCTGGATCCACGTGGGCGAGCCCGGGTACGGCGTCGCGATCGCGAACGATTCGACGTACGGGCACTCGGTCGAGCGCCATACGCGGGCCGACGGCGGCACGACCACCACGGTCGGCCTGTCGGTGCTGCGCGCCCCCGCCTTCCCCGATCCCGACGCGGACCGCGGCGTCCACGATGTGGCGTTCGCCATCCGCCCGGGGGCGAGCCTGCGAGAAGCGGCCGAAGAGGGGTACCGCCTCGACGGCGGTGCCCGTCGGGTGAGCGGCGCCCGGCCGGTCGCACCGCTCGTGCGCTCGAGCGATCCCGATGTGCGGGTCGAGACGGTGAAGCTCGCCGAGGACGGCTCCGGCGACGTGATCGTCCGCCTGTACGAGGCGTCTGGCGGACGTCGCACGACGACGCTGCACATCGATGTGCCCGGCGCGCGGGTGAGCGAGGCGGACCTGCTGGAGCGCGAGGCCGGCGGCGGCCGCGTGTTCGCACCGGACGAGGACATCGTCCTGACCCTGCGCCCCTTCGAGATCGTGACCCTGCGCTGCGCGCGATAGGCGTGGGCGCATCCCCTCCCCCACAGAACCATCAGCGAATGAGGACAACGATGTTCGGTACTTCGATACGGCGGGCGACCGGTTGGACCGTCGCGCTCGCGATGATCGCGGGAGCGCTCGTGCTCCACCCCGCTGCGCCGAGCAGCGCGACGACAGAGAACGAATTCGACACGGTGCGGCAGAAGTACGCCACGATGCTGACCGGCGGGTCGACATTCGACGGCTCGGACGTCGACATCGCGGCCCGCATCGCGAACATCACGGCGGCCGGACAGCAGTCGTGGACCTCGATGAAGAAGAACGCCGACCGCAACAGACTCTGGGACGACTCGCCCTTGGGCAACGACTCGGCCAGCCTGACCCGCACGTATCAGCATCTGCGCGACATGGCCCTCGCCTACACGACCGAAGGTTCCACCCTGCAGGGGAACACCCAGCTCGAAGCCGACCTCATCGATGGGCTCGACTGGATGGACACGAACGCGTACTACGACGGCAAGACTCGGTACCAGAACTGGTGGCACTGGGAGATCGGAGCGCCGCTGGCCCTGAACGACATCGTCGCGCTGATCTACAGCGACCTCACCAGCACCCAGGTGTCGAACTACATGGCCGCGATCGCCTTCTTTCAGCCGACCGTCGCGATGACCGGCGCCAACCGGCTGTGGGAGAGCCAGGTGATCGCGATCTCGGGGATCAACGCGCAGGATGCCACCCGCGTCGCCGCGGGACGAGACGGCCTGAGCGCGCTGTTCCCGTACGTCACGAGCGGCGACGGTTTCTATGCGGACGGGTCCTTCGTGCAGCACAACTACTACGCCTACAACGGCGGATACGGCGCATCCCTCCTCTCCGGGATCGCAGACCTCATGTACCTGCTCGACGGATCCACCTGGGAGGTGACGGATCCGAGCAGCGCCAACGTGTTCGAGTGGATCTACGACGCCTACGAGCCGTTCATCTACAACGGCAACCTGATGGATATGGTCCGCGGCCGCGAGATGAGCCGCTTCGGCGCGCAGGACGACGATGCCGCGGTGCCGGTGCTGGCGTCCATCGTGCGGCTGTCCGACATCGCGGAACCCGCAGACGCAGCGGCGTTCACGAGCATGATCACGTCCTGGTTGTCGGTCGACTCCGACAAGACGTTCCTGTCGAACGTGTCCGTGGATCTCATCGTGTCCGCGAAGAGCATTCTGAGCGACAGTTCGGTGCCTCCGCGCGACGAGCTCGTGACGAATCGTCAGTTCACCGGCATGGACCGCACCGTCCACCTACGACCGGGCTACGGCTTCGGCATCAGCATGGCGTCGAGCCGCATCGCCGCCTACGAGGCGATCAACGCCGAGAACGTCAAGGGATGGCATACCGGGGACGGGATGACCTACCTGTACAACAACGACCTCAGCCAGTTCAACGACGACTTCTGGCCGACGGTCGACAGCTATCGCCTCCCGGGAACGACGGTTCTGAAGAACACGACCCAGCCGTTCAACGCGAGGACCGACAGGTCCTGGGTCGGCGGCGCGAGCATCCTCGACCGGTACGGGGTCACGGGGATGGACCTGCATCCGATCGGACGCACGCTGGAGGGCAAGAAGTCGTGGTTCATGTTCGACGACGAGATCGTCGCGCTGGGGGCGGGCATCACCAGCACCGACGGGATCGCCGCAGAGACGATCGTCGAGAACCGCAAGCTGAACACCGCGGGCGACAACGCACTCACCGTCAACGGCACCGCCAAGCCGTCCACGCTCGGCTGGGCGGAGACCGCGGCCGGCGTGAACACCGTGCACCTCGCGGGCAGCGTGGCCGGCTCGGATCTGGGCTATTACTTCCCGGGCGGCGCGACCGTGAACGGGCTGCGAGAGCAGCGGACGGGCAACTGGAAGCAGCTCAACTCCGCATCGGGCTGGGCGAACAGCACGCCGATCACCCGCAACTACCTCTCGCTCGCGATGGATCAGGGAACCAACCCGACCAACGCGGCGTACTCCTACGTCCTGCTCCCGAACAAGACGAGCGCGCAGGTGACCAGCTATGCCGCCGATCCGGGGATCACGATCCTCGAGAACTCCGCATCCGTCCAGGCGGTGCGCGAGAACGCACTGAACGTCACGGGGATCAACTTCTGGAGGGACGAGCCGACGTCGGCCGGCGGAGTCACCTCAGACAAGAAGGCCTCGGTCATGATGAACCGGACCGCGGACAGCGTCGAGCTGTCGGTGGCCGATCCCACGCAGAAGAACGCCGGGCACATCTATCTCAGCCTGGACTCGTCGGCGACGGGGCTCATCTCGAAGGATCCCGAGGTCACGGTGCTGCAGTACACACCCACGGTCGAACTGAAGATCGACGTGAACAACGCGCGGGGGAAGGACATCAACGTGGAGTTCTCGCTCGGGGGCGCTCAGCAGCCCAATCCCGCGCCGATCCCGGTGCCGAGCGTCTACGAAGCCGAGACGCTCCCGGTCAATGCGCTCACGAACTCCGTCACCGTCACCGACGACGCGAACGCGAGCGGCGGCAAGAGAGTCGGCGTGAACAACAACGCGGTCGGCAACTACCTCGAGTACAGCGTCGATGTGCCGCAGGCAGGGACGTACGACGTCGTGGCCCGTGCCTTCAAAGTCGGCGGAACGGGCATCTACCAGTTGTCTGTCAACGGGACGAACGTCGGCAGCCCGCAGGACTTCTTCTGGACCCCGGCACCCGCTCAGAAGGACCTGACTTTCGGCTCCCACACATTCCCTGCGCCCGGAAGCTATCTGGTGAGACTGACGACCACGGGCAAGAACACCAGCTCATCCGGGTACAAGATGATGCTGGACTATCTGAAGCTGGTGCCCGTCACCGGGGGCTGACCTCGCGTCAGTCGGTCTGGGCGCCGCCGGGCTCAGCCGAGGGCGCGTCGGGCCCAGTCGGCGCAGGCCACGGCGCTGTCGAACGGGTCTTTGTCGGCCAGGTCGACCTCGATGATGATCCAGCCGCCGAAGTCCGCCGGCAACGCGTCGAGGACGCCGTCGAGGTCGAGGTCGCCCTCGCCCGGGTCGGTGAACAGGCCGCGGCTCGGCCCCCAGGAGTAGGGCCTGGGCACCGCACGGCTGCGCTCAGCGACATCGAGCGACAGGTCCTTGACGTGCAGATCGAGGATGCGGTCGCGGTAGCGCGAGACGACGTCGACGGGGTCGACGCCGAGCCACGCGAGATGGCCGATGTCGAACGAGGCCCCGAGCCGGGCGGGGTCGATCGCGCCCAGCACGTGGTCGATCTCGTCGACCGTCTCGACCCACGTGCCGACGTGGTTGTGCAGCCCCGCGCGCACCCCCTCGGCGGCGAGCACGTCGATCGCCTCGTCGAGGATGTCGGTGAGGCGATCGAGCCGGTCAGCGTCGAAGCCCGCCCCCACGGCGGCCGCCGTGGTCGCACGCACCGAGGCGGGCTTCCAGTTCAGCTCGGGGGCCAGAAAGACCGTGTCGAGACCGAAGTACGCCGACTCCTCGGCCTTGCGCCGCACCCCGTCGAACCAGTGCACCCGCTCGGCGGAGCCCCGCGGCAACGGCTGCTCGGGCACATCCACCGCCGCGTACCCGGGCGCGACCGCCAGGCCCGCGGCGGTTACCATCCGCTCGAAGTCCTGGATCGTCTGGGTCTCGAGGACGCCCAGCATGACCGTGTCGAAGCCGGCACGCTTGACGCCCCGCAGCACGTCCGGATAGGCGTCACGGAACGCCGGGTCGGCGATCAGCCATAGATCGGCGCTGTCCGGGTCGGACGCGTCCTCTTTCAGGCTGAACCACTGGATGGGGTTGAGCGCGACGCGCGCGTGCGGCAGACGGGTCATTCGGTGCTCCTCGATTCGGCGTGCGAGGCCAGGACGGCCTCGGCGGCGCGGACGGCGGTGACGACCCCGGTCAGGGTCGAGTTGGCGGCGAGCGCGGTGGGGATGACCCCGTTCCCCGCGACGTACAGGTTGTCGTAGCCCCAGACGCGGCCGGCCGGATCGCAGACGGAGGTTCCGTCGTCGGCGTCCCCGGTGCGGACGGTCCCAGTGATGTGCAGCGATGAGCCCGCATCCAGCAGTTTGGAGTCCCGCTGCGGATCCCACTCGCCGAGCTCCGCGGCGATCCCGGCGACCATCGTCGTCGCCCCCTCGATGAGCGCACGATCGGCGTCCGAGTAGGCGAACTCCACCCGCATCCGCGGCATCCCGGTCAGGTCCGCCGCGGCGTCGTCGAAGACAAGGCGGTTCTCGGCGCGCGACTCGACCGGCACGTACACCGACACCCCGACGCCGTAGCCGAGCGGCGCCCCCTCGTCGTCCACGTACGTGCGGTTCATGACCTGCGCGTGGTACGGCTGGTCGTGGCCGGTGGTCGGGATCCAGAGCGAATCGGTCACGAACTCGTCGTCCGCCGCCGTCGGAAGCGACGCCACCGCGATGCCGAAGCGATCGAGGTCCATGACGATGCGGTTGCTCGAGAACGCGTGCTCGTTGAGGTAGCGCCCCAGGGCGGCGGGACGGATGCCGGAGGCGAACAGCAACTGCGGTGTGCGGAAGGCGTCGGCGCACACGATCGTGGTGGTCGCTCGGAACGTGCGGTCCTCGCCGTCCGCGAACCCGTGGGTGCGGGCGCCGACGACCCGACCGCCCTCGTGGAGGAGCGCGGTGACCAGCGCATCGGTGCGCAGCGTGAAGTGCGGGTCGTCGCCGCGGGCGATCGGCGGGAAGATCGTGGCCGGACCGGTGCGGACCCGTCGGCCATCGACCACGCGGACGGCCATCGGCATCGGCTGCGGTTCCCGCTCCGGCGTCGTCGTGGCGGCGAAGCGGGCACGGAGCACCTCGAGCACGCGCTCGCCCGGGGCCGTCGGGCCGATGGGGGCCGGTGTCACGCGGAGCAGGCGGCGTGCGGTGTCGAGGTCCGCCTCCCAGCGGGCGGGGTCGCCGAACCGCTCGTGTGCGGCGGGCCAGGGCGTCGCGGCCGTCCAGTGCACGCCCATCCCGCCGGCGTTCCAGGCGATCGCGGCCCCCGTCAGGCCGCCGGCGTCCTGCCCGAGGGTGCCGAGACGGTGCATGCCCGGCTCGAGACGATCGAGGTCGTCGACCGCCGGCTGCAGCGTCTCGTCGCCGGCGTACAACCCCTGGATGCCGCTGGAGACCCGCACGTTGTAGCGACTCCAGATCTCGGGGTCCGCGCTCTCGTGCAGGTGCTCGCCCGGCACCGACCCGATGACGGGCCCGGCATCCAGCATGAGGATGTCGAGGTTCGGATCGCCTTCGCGCAGCAACGCGGCCACCGCGGCGCCCATGATCCCCCCGCCGACGATGAGCACGTCGGCGGGAGGCGCCTCGTCCGGGAGGGCGCGCGAGCGGTCGTGGGAGGTGCAGGGCATGCGGAGTCCTAGGTGGATCGGGTCACTTCACCGCGCCACCGGTGATACCGGCGACGAAGTAACGCTGGAGGACGATGAGGACGAGGAGCGGCGGCAGCACCGAGATGAGTGCGCCGGCGGCCGTCACGTTGGTGCCGTTGGAGACGATCTGCTGGGCGAGCCCCGCCAGTTGCACGGTCACGGGAGCGTCCGAGCCGGAGATCCCGATGAAGATGAGCGGGGTGAGCAGGTCGTTCCACGACCAGAGGAACTGCAGGATGGCGAGCGACACCAGGATCGGGGCGGCGAGCGGCAGCACGATGCGCAGGAAGATCCGGAGCTCCGATGCCCCATCCACCGATGCCGCCTCGAACAGCTCGACCGGGATCGTGTACATGTAACCGCGCACGAGGAAGACCCCGAACGGCAGCGTGTATCCGACCTGGAAGATCCACACCGCGATCGGCGTGCCGGTGAGTCCCCAGGCCGAGAAGAGCTGGATGAGCGGGCTGAACGACAGCTGCGGCGGCACCGCGAGCAGGGCGACCAGCATCCCGTAGACCAGGAGGTTGCCGCGGAACCGCCAGCGCGAGAGGGCGTAGCCGCCGTACGCCGACAGCAGCACGGTCACCACCGCCGCGGGGAGCGCGAGCGCGAGGGTCGCGAGGAGCGTCGACTCCAGCCGCAGCGCACCCGCCGCCGTGGCGAAGTTGTCGAGGGTGATCAGCGGCTGGGCGAAGATCGTCCACCAGCCGCTGGCGGCGGAGTCCGGCGTCGTCCGCAGCGACATCGCGAGCAGCTGCAGGATCGGGGTGAACCAGAACATCGCGACGACGAGGACCGTGAGGTGCAGGAGGAGACGCCCGATCCGGCCGCGCGGGCCGCGGCGGCGTCCGACGCCACGGCTGGCCCGCGCGGCGGGCGATGTGGTGGGCACGGCCGTCGTGGTGCTCATGCGTGCATCTCCCGTCGCGCGGCGCGGATGTTGAACCAGACGATCGGCAGCGCCAGCAGCAGCAGCACGATCGCCAACGCGCTCGAGCGGCCGATGTCGTTGGGGTAGTGGAAGAGCTGTCCGAACATCTCGTTCGCGATGACGTCGGTCCCGGCGTTGCCGTTGGTCATGACGTACACGACGTCGAAGACCTTGATGGCGGCGATGACCTGCGTCGTGATGACGGTGAGCATGCTGGGCCAGATGACCGGCAGGGTGATCGAGAAGAACACCCGCATCTCGCTCGCGCCGTCCAGGCGGGCCGCCTCGAGATACTCCGTCGGCACGGCCTTCACCGCCGCCGAGAGGATCAGGACCGCGACGCCGAGCCCGGCCCAGACCCCCACCATGACCAGCGCCATCGTGTTCAGCCACTGGGCGTCGGTCGGCGGGCGCGCCGTCCACGGCACCGGGGCGAACCCGAGGGCCTGCAGCACGGCGTTGAACGCGCCGAGCTGAGTGCGACCCTCGGGCGCCCACGTGTAGAGCAGGCGCCAGCTGATGCCGGCGGCGGTCAGCGAGATCGCGGTCGGGAGCACGAGCAGGGTGCGCGCGACCAGCTCGTAACGCACCCGGTCGATGAGGACCGCCATGAGCGTTCCCACCACCAGGATCCCCGCCGGGAGCGCGACGATCCAGATGGCGTTGTTGAGGAAGAGCGGCAGCACGTCGCTGCCGAACGTCCACAGGTAGTTGTCCAGTCCGCTCCAGGCCGACGAGTCGGCATCCCGGAAGCTCAGCACGAACGTCGCGATGCCGGGATAGATCAGCACGATGCCGACGCCGACGATCACCGGAGCGAGCCAGAACCAGGGGCGGATCCGGCGCACGACGGCGGGCCGCGCGCGGCCCAGGAACCGCTCGCCGGCTGCGGTGACGAGGATCACCGCAGCCGGGACGAGCAGTGTCCCGATCAGGATGGACAGGACGGTCATGCGGTCGTCAGCTCTTGGCCGCTTCGATCCCCGCGAGGATCGAGTCGAGGGCGGACGGGTCCTGGATGTAGGCGATGATGCCCTGCAGGTACGCGGTGTTCACCGCGGTCGGGACGGCGCTCGCGGGCCCGGGCGTCACGGTCTCGGCCGCCAGCAGCAGCTGGGCGGAGTTGCGCATGCTCTCGTTGGGGTACGCGTCGAGGGGGACGTTGACGTTCGCGACGGTGTACCGGCCGCTCGCGGCGATCAGTGCCTGCGCCTCGGGGGTCGCCCAGTAGCGCATGAACGCGGCCGTGGCGGGGTCGTCGTTGAGCGCGAAGGTGACGTGGCCGGCCACATCCAGAGCGCCGGAGAAGGCGGGGTCGCTCGCGGGGACCGAGAAGAAGTCGAGTCCGTCGGGGACCGTAGCCTGCGGGTTGGAGCCCTGCACGATGCCCGCGGCGTAGTTGCCCCACAGCGTCAGCTGGCACTGCTGCGGCTCGCTGTACATGCCGTCCATGAAGGTGAACGCGGATGTCGAGACGGCGCCCTGCGGTCCGCCGCTGACGAGCGTCTCGGAGGTGGCGATGCGACCGAACTCCTCGAAGGCCCAGCGCACCTCGGGGCTCGTCCACGCGAGGTCGCCGCTGGCCCAGGCGGCGAGCGCGTCGCTGCCGAACTTGCCCACGAAGAGGTTCTCGATGAAGCCCTGCGCCGGGAAGCCGGACCCGGGACCGGCCTCGAGGCCCATGCACCACGGGGCGGTACCGCCGGCGGCCTCCTGCTCCGACCAGGCCATGAGGTCCGCCCACGTTCCGTCGGTGGGGCCGTCGTAGGTCGCGGGGTTGAAGAACACCTGGAACGTGTCGGCTTCGTTCCAGATGCCGTACACCTCGCCGTTCACGGTCGCCGACTGCAGCAGACCGGGGTTGAAGTTCTCGGCGAGCACGTCGTCGCCGATCACCTCGCTGAGCGACAGCGCCTGGCCGGACTGGGCGTACTGCTGCATGAGCCCCAGGCCCTGTCCGTCGACGATGTCGGGGGCGTTGCCGGCCGAGACCGCCGCGGCGACGGCGGTGGCCTGGTCCTGGCTGCCGACGTAGTCGACCGCGACGCCGGTGGCCTCGGTGAACGGGGCCATCGCCGCGGTGAACGGGTCGCCGTCCGCCCCGCCGGCGATGCCGATGACCTCGAGCGTGCCGCTGAGGTCCTGCCCGCCGGCGGCCTCCTCCGCCGCGGCGACCGCCGCGGCGACGAGCTCGGGGGGCAGCGCCGTGGCGGCGGAGGTCTCGGTCGGGTCGGCGCCGCTGGCCTGATCGGCCGAGGCACATCCGGCCAGTGCGAGCGCGCCCACGAGGCCCAGCGCGGTGAAGGGGATGATGCTCCGCGAACGCGGCAGATGACGGTTCATGCAGACTCCAGATGCTCATGTCGGGTCGCCGCCGGACGAACATGTCGGGGCGTGCGAGCAATAATGGGCGGAAGTAGCATTAAATGGCCAACCGGAAATCGAAAAGTTACACGCGCGCAATACCGCTCAGTCGATGCCGAAGATGTCGGCGCCCAGCGAATCGAGGGCGAACCGCACCCCGCCGCGGAGCACCGCGTCGCGCGGGAGCGGCGCGACGCGCACATCCATCTCGGGGAGGTCGAGAGCGGCGAGCGCCTCACCGAGATACGTCCGGACGATGCCCTCGACGCCCTCGAGCCCGCCGCTGACCACGAGCACGGGCGGCGCCAGCACCCACCCGATCGTCGCCACGAGACGGGCGACCGAGGCGAAGAACTCGCGCGCGAGGGCAGCGGCGGCCTCGTCGCCGGCCGCAGCGCGACGCAGGATCGCCCGGGCCGCCTCGCGCTCCGCCTCGTGCGGCGAGCTGATGCGCGCGACCGGGTGCTCGTGCAGGTCGGGGCCCGACACGGGAAGCCGCACCAGCTCCCCCGCTGCCCCCTGGAACCCCCGGTAGAGGTCGCCGTCGATCACGACGCCCGCGCTCACACGGTTGCCCGGGGTCAGCACGACGAAGGTGGACTCATCGCGGACCGCGCCGAACGCGTGCTCGGCGACCGCGACGAGATTGGCATCGTTCTCGACCGAGGTCGGGGCGGAGAACGCGTCCTGGAACGGGGTGCGCAGGTCTTTACCCGGCCATTCCGGACCGACCGGGGAGGTGTGCACGACCCCATCCACACCGACGGTTCCGCTCACCCCGACGACGATCCCGGCGAGCCGGTCGCGATCGCGGGCCGACGCCGCGAGGGCCTCGCCCGCGACGGCGAGCGCCATGTGCACCGCGGCAGCCGCGTCGTCATCGTTCACGAGCCGGGAGGAGGCGCGCGCGAGCTCGGTGCCCTGCGCGTCGGCGACGACGGCCCCGACCTGGGGCGGAACGATCATCACCGACAGCACGAGGGCGCGGTCGGCGACGAACGCGAAGTACTTCTTCGGCCTCCCGGCCGCCGCCGCAGCCTCGGGCGGGTCGGCTTCGCGCACCCAGCCCCGCGCGATCAGGTCGGCGAGGATCAGCTCGATGGTGCGCCGAGACAGCCGCGTCTGCGCGACGAGCTCGGCATTGGTCACGACCCCGGATGTGTCCGCGAGCACGCGCAGGACCGCGTGGGTGTTGAGGCGGCGCATACCGGATTGATCGATGACCGGCATCACGCACCCCCTTCGCTCAGCAGCCTCTCATCGTACTGAACCGGCGGCGCGCTCCCACGTGCGCCGGGCCGTCTCCAGAGACGCCGCCGAGGTGCCGGACGGGAAGAACTCGAGACCCGTCGGGCCGTCGTATCGCGCTTCGGCGAGGGCTCGCGCCACGTCGGCCCAGTCGATGCCGCCGGTCGAGGGTTCGTGGCGCCCCGGGGCGTCGGCGATCTGCACGTAGTCGAGGAAGGATGCGGACGCCGCGATCTCGTCTGCCACCCGCTCTCCCTGCGCCACCGAGTGGTAGACGTCGAACAGCATCCGCACCGCGGGATCGTCCACCCGGCGCAGAAGGTCTCGCGCGTCCGCGGCGGTGGCGATCGCAGAGCCCGGGTGATCGACCCGCGTGTTGAGGGGTTCGACCAGCAGGGTGACACCGCTCCCCCGGGTCGCGAGCGCCGCATCGCCCAGCGCCTCGCCCACCCCCGACAGCACGTCGTCGCGGGACCACCCGTCCGGCGCCGTTCCGAGCGTCGTCACGACCCGGGTCGCCGACAGCGCCCACGCCGCGTCGACCGCGTCGCGTACCGCATCGACGAATCTCCGCCGCTCGGCGGGCACCGCCGCCGGCACGCTCCAGTCGGTGACGAACGCCACGATCTCGACGCCGTGGTCCTGCGCCGCCCGCGCGAGCGCGGGCAGGTCGACAGACTCCCAGCGCCAGAACTCGACGGCGTCGAAGCCGGCGCCCGCCGCCGCGCGCAGACGGGATTCGTGGGGCCCCTCCTCGACGAACTGCATGTCGATGTTCGCGACGAATCTCATGAGCCACCCTCCCGGCAATATTGCGACTACGTAGCAATATATGCCGTCGGGTCAGCTCTCGTGCGCCTCACCCCACCGCCTGACGCACGGCATCCCGTCTCAGCGTCGGTGCCTCCAGCGGGTGACACCGATGACGGCGACCACCGTCGCCACCGCCAGAAGCGGCACCGGTGACGCGAGGACGATGCCCGCCGCCGCGCCCGCCCCGGCGGCCAGGACGAGCCCGTCGAGTGCCCACACCAGTCGCACGGCGGCGCTCAAGTCGCCCATCGGCGTCGGAATGGGGGTGAGCAGGCTCGACGGCAACGCCCCCTTCACCGCGGTGGCGACGCGCGCCCCGAGGGCGAGCACTCCCGCAGCGAGGGCGCCCGCCAGCGGGGTGGCGCCGAGCCCCGCGACGGCGGCGCAGACGAGGACTGTCACCACCAGCAGGGCCACCAGGACGCCGATCGGGAGGAGCAGATGACCCAGGAGCAGCGCCTCGTCTGAGACCCCGTAGAGCGGGAGGTCGGAGGCGACATACGCCGCATGGCGCATCCCGTCGGTGAGCGGCCCCAGCCCCGCGAACAGGAGCACTCCCCCGGCGGCGCCGAGCAGCACACCGGGTGCGCCGGGCGCGAGGGCGAGCGTCAGGAGCACACCGGCCGCGACGAGGGCGACGACACCGACGCCGAGTCGGGCGGGCGTGCGGATCGCTCCGACGGCGTCGCGCCGCACGAAGGCCCACCGCGCTCCGCCTCTCGGGCCGACCGCTCGGAGCCGGCGGCCGAGGTGCGGCGGCCGTTGGTATGTCGTGGCCGCCGCACCGAGGTCCATACCCGTGGCGAGTGCCGTCGCCGCGGTCCACCGGGTGGCCTGGGCGGTCATGTCGGTGGCGCCGAGCCGGGTCAGGAGCGTCGGCACCGCCGCGACGAGCACCGCCGCGAGCACGCTCAGCAGCATGACGCCGGACGGCGAGCCGGGCACCGGATAGGCGGCCCCCACCCATCCCCACGGGACGAACGCCAGGACGCCGGGCAGGAGGACCGTGACCGCACCGAGCAGCATGATCGCCAGCGCCGCGGGCGCGGCGGCACGGGGAAAGGCCTGACCCGCCAGCCAGAGAACGGTCGCGATGATGCCGACGAGCGCGCCCGCCGCGACGAAGAGCGCGATGCCGAGCGGGTCCGCCGCGCCCGCGGCCGCCAGACTCGCGCCGACCACGCCGGCGGCGAGGGTCGTCAGCGCGGCGACCTGAGCGCCGGCGCGCCGCACCGGAGCACCGAAGGCCTCGACCCGCGGCCGATCGCTCGTCGCCAGCATGTGCGTCACGAAAGGCGCGAAGAGCGCGGGACCGCGGTCGCGGCCCACCAGCAGGGCACACGCCCACAGCACGGCGACGACGCCCGCCGCCACGGCCGGGGCCGCGGGTGCGGCGAGGACCGCGATCCCCGCGGCGCTCGTCGCGCTCACCCAGACGGCGCGGACGGCGGGCGCGATCGCGACGATCACGACCATCAGCATCAGGTAGGCGAGATACGCGCGATCCCCGGCGGAGCGGCCGGTGCGGGCGCGCCACATCCGCACGACGGCGCGGGAGCGTGTGCTCATGCGGCCGCATCCAGGGTCAGTGTGTGATCGGCCAGGTGGTCGGCGAGGGCGGCGCTGTGCGTGGCGATCACGAGCGTGGCCCCGTCGTCGCGCCGGGCACGCAGGGCGTGCAGCACCGCGTCGACGTGCTCGGGATCGAGGCGCTGTTCGGGCTCGTCGAGGATCAGCACCTCGAACGGTCGGGCCAGGACCAGGGCGAGCCCCAGCAGCTGGGTCTGCCCCGACGAGAGTTCATGAGGGAAGCGCTCGTGCAGGTCGTCGAGCCCGAGCTCGGCGATCACCCGGCGCGCACGCGACTCCGCCTCACCGGGATCGGCCCACCAGGTCGTCGCGACGAGGGCGACGTGGTCGAGGACGGTGAGGTCGGGCGCGAGGGGCGGGAGTCCGATCATCGCGGCGACGCACCCGCGAAACCGCGGATCCCGTTCGCGCACGGCCCTCCCGCCGATGCGCACCGCTCCACTCGAGGGGGCGCGGACTCCCGCGAGGACACGCAGGAGCGTCGACTTGCCGGTCCCGTTGCCGCCGCGCACGATCAGCGCTTCGCCCCGCTCCGCCGACGCGGAGACGGGCGCGAGGAGCGTCACGTCCCCCACCTCGACGCCGACGTCCCGGATCTCGATCACCCTGCCCATGCTCGCATGCCCGCATCCGCATATCCACGCCGGGAGGTGCGCGGCTCTCAGGGGCGGATGAGCACCTTCACCGCCTCGCGGGCGTCCATCAGGCGATATGCCTCGGCGATGTCGGCGAGCGGCAGCTCACGGTCGAAGACCCTGCCCGGCTCGATCGTGCCGTCGATCACCTGGGGAACAGCCGCCTCGAGATAGGCGCGGATGGTCGCAGGTCCGCCCGTGAGCGTGACGTTCTTACCGAACAGCGACGTGAAGCCGACCGGCGCATCCTCGTACTGCGGGACCCCGACGCGCGAGATGACGCCGCCCGGGCGCACGACACCGTAGGCCTGCTCGTACGCGGGCATGTGCCCGACGGCCTCGAGCACCACGTGCACACCCTCGCCGCCGGTGATCTCGCGCACCCGGGCGATGCCCTCCTCGCCGCGCTCGGCGACGACGTGCGTCGCGCCGAACTCGCGACCGAGATCGGTGCGGGCGGTGTGGCGCCCCATCAGGATGATGGTCTCGGCGCCGAGCTGCTTCGCGGCGAGGACCGCCGAGAGACCGACGGCGCCGTCACCGACCACCGCAACCGTCTTCCCCGCATCGACGCCGCCCCGAACGGCCGCGTGGTAGCCCGTGAGGTACACATCCGACAGCGTCAGCAGCGACGGCATGAGCGCCTCGTCGGTACCGGCGGGGATCACGACGGCCGTTCCGTCCGCGTAGGGGATCCGCAGCTTCTCGGCCTGCGTCGCCGACGGCGCCCCGTCGAAGAACCCGCCGTGCACGCAGGATGTCGTGATGCCGTCACGGCAGAAGGCGCAGGTGTTGTCGGACCACGCGAACGGCACGATGACGGTGTCGCCGACGGCGAGAGAGGTCACCTCGGCACCGATCTGCTCGACGACGCCGATGGCTTCGTGCCCCATCCGGCGCCCCTCCGGCGTCTCGCCGAGGTCGTGATAGGGGTGCAGGTCGGACCCGCAGACGCACGCGTAGGTGACGCGGACGATCGCGTCCGTCGGAGCGTCGATGGTGGGCTCGGGCACGTCGACGACGCGGACGTCGCCGGCGTTGTACATGACGGTTGCACGCATGAGCGGTTCTCTTTCTGTCGGGGATGAGTCAGGAATCGACGACGGTCGACGATGCGACGCCGCTGTCGACGGCGCGCCCTTCGTACTCGTCGTCGGTGATGTGTTCGCCCCACCAGGAGGCGATCTCGGCGCCGTCGTCCGCTTCCAGGACGGCGAGGTGCTCCATGAAGACACCCGGCGCCGACGCGTGCCAGTGCTCCTGCCCGGGCGGCGTGTAGAGCGTCTGCCCGGGGCGCACCTCGACGATGTTGCCGTCGCGATCGCCGAACCGCGCGATGCCCGACACGACATGCAGGTACTGCCCGCGGGCGTGGGAGTGCCACGCGGTGCGCGCGCCGGGCTCGAACCGCACGCGCGCCACGGTGGCGCGCTGCACCGGCTCGTGGGGGACGACGATCATCTCGAGCCACACGTTTCCGGCGAACTGCTGGGGCGGGTTCAGGGTGGTCTCACGGGCGGGCTCGATGTTCATGGCGTTTCTCTCTTCTGAAGGGTCAGCGGGCGGAGGCGACCGATGTCGGCCGGTCGCCGGCGGTGGATGACGTCGCGAGGTTCCGGCGACGCACGAACAGCAGGCACGACGCGGCTGCGAGAAGCACCGCGCCGAGGGTCGTGAGTCCCAGCGGCAGGATGCTGAGCGCCCCGGCGACGCCGACGAGCGGAGCGGCGACGGCTCCGAAACCGAAGCGCATCATGCCGAGGAGCGCCGACGCGGCGCCCGCCGTCTGCGGGTGGTCGGAGAGCGCCACGGTGGTCGCGGGCGGTGCGGTGACCGCGACACCGCTCGACACGGCGAAGAGCGCCACGATAACCACCCACAGCGGCATGGGTGCCAGACCAGCCAGGAGCAGTCCCGCGGCACCGACCGCCGTGACCGCGACACCCACCGCGAGCGTGCCGGCGATGCTCCATCGCTCCGCGGCGCGCCCGGCGAGATATCCGAACACCATGTGGCCGGCGGAGTTGAGCCCGAACGCGGCGGCGTACCCGAGCGGCGTGAGGCCGTAGACATCCTGCAGCACGAACGTCGACCCGGCGAGGTAGGCGAACAGCGCCGCGTACAGGAACCCCTGGTTGAGCACCGCGCCGAGGAAGCTCCGGTCGCGCAGCAAGGTGCGGTAGGACTGCAGCGCCTCGCCGAACCCACCGCCTCTGCGCTCCGCGGCCGGCAGCGTCTCGTCGAAAAGGAGGACGGTGATGACCAGGATCGCGACGCCGATGACCGCCAGGAAGAGGAACAGCCCCCGCCAGTCGGTGACCGCGGTGAGCGCCCCGCCCAGGAGCGGCCCCACCACGGCGGCGAACCCGCCGACGACCGTGAGTCGCCCGTAGAAGCGGATGAGCGGCGCGCCGGAGTACACATCGCGTCCTGCCGCGGTGGCGATGACGATGCCGACTCCTCCGGCGATTCCCTGCATGAGTCGCGCGAGGATCAGCACCTCCACCGACGGGCTGATCGCGCACAGCACCGAGGTGACGACGTACGCCGCGATTCCGATCAGCAGGATCCCGCGCCGACCGAACCGGTCGGACAGCGCTCCGGCGATCAGCTGCCCCGAGGCCAGCCCGATCAAGCAGGCCGTCACGGTCAGCTGCGCGACGGAGGTGACGGCGCCGAGCTCGGCCGTCAAGGCGGGAAGCGCGGGCAGGTAGAGGTCCATCGAGACGGGGCCGAAGACCGTCAGCAGCAGAAGCAGCGACGGCAGCAACCGGGACGGCCGACGGGGAGGGGGTGCGGTCTCGGCGGTCATGGACTCCAGTGTTCGCCGCGCCCCACCCGCGGGGGAGTCCCTGGTGAAGGGTGTACCGACAGGGGACCCCACACCGGAGCCGCGCCGACCTAGCCTGAATCCATGGACAATCGACACGAGGTGCGTGAGTTCCTCATGACCCGCCGCGCACGGCTGGCGCCGGAGGCCGCAGGCCTCGCCGCCGGATCGAACCGGCGGGTCGAAGGGCTGCGCCGCAGCGAAGTCGCCGCCCTGGCCGGTGTGAGCGTGGAGTACTACGCCAAACTCGAACGCGGCGCCATCTCCGGCGCATCCGGCGCGGTGCTCGATGCGCTCTCGCGGGCACTGCAACTGACGGATGCGGAGCACGCGCACCTGCTCGACCTGGCGCGCAACGCCGACGGCATCCCGTCGTCCGGGCGCCAGCGCCGGCGCAGCGGCACGCCCGGTCCCGTCCGACCCAGCCTGGGGTGGGCGATGTCGTCCATCACCGATTCGGTCGCCGTCGTGCGGGATCAGCGGCAGAATCTGGTCGCCTTCAACGACCTCGGCCGTGCGTTCTACTCGCCGCTGATCGGCGACGGTGGGCGCGTGCCGAACTTCGCACGGTTCCAGTTCCTCGACCCGGCCGCGCACGACTTCTACCCCGACTGGGATCTGTTCGCCGACATGTGCGTGGCCGTCATCCGCGCCGAGGCCGGACGGGATCCCCACGACAAGGGGATCCAGGATCTGGTCGGCGAGCTGTCGACCCGCAGCGAGCTCTTCCGTCGACTCTGGGCGGCGCACAACGTGCGCACGCACGGGTCGGGCCAGAAGCGCTTCCGCCACCCCGTGGTGGGCGAACTCACCCTCGTCTACGAAGAACTCGCCATCACCGCCGATCCCGGTCAGGTGCTGCTCATCTACTCCGCCGAGCCCGGCTCACCCTCGGCCGAGCGCCTGCGTCTGCTCGCCTCCTGGGCGGCAGGGGCTGACGCTGCGCGCCCCGCGTCGGCTGAGGACCCGGCGGGCGGCGAGAACATCGGCGCGCTCTGACTCGCTCGGCGCGTCGCGCACGTCAGGAGGAGCGCTGGCGCCCCTGCAGCACCCCGGCCAGCACGATGACGGTGAGGCCCGCCACCGGGATCAGCAGCAGCCCGACCCGCAGGCTCGTCGCGTCGGCGATGAACCCCACGACGGGCGGCGAGAAGAGGAAGCCCAGGCGCATCAGCCACGAGACGACGGTGAGGCCGGTGCCGTGGCGCAGACCCGGCAGCACGTCGGCCTCCGCCATCGCCGCGGGTACGAGCGTCGCGACGCCGAATCCGGCCGCTGCGAAGCCGACGATCGTGCCGGGGATCGTCGGGAAGGCCAGGGCGAGCCCCATCCCGACGAGGACGATCACGCCACCCGCACGCGCGACGGCACGCTGGCCGAAGCGGTCGACGAGCCGGTCGCCGACCAGACGTCCGACGAACTGGGCCCCGACGAGGGCGATGAACCCGGTCGCGGCGAGCGCGGCCGGTGCCCCGAGCGAACCGAGGTAGAGGGTCGCCCAGGAGTTGCCCGCATCCTCGACGACGGCCCCGGCCATGGCGACGAGCACGAGGGCGATCAGCACGAGGATGACGCGGGGGCGGATGCCGCGGCGCGCCGTCGCGCGCAGATCCGACACGTCGGCGATGCCGGGGTCGTCCGCGCCCTGGTCGACGCCGGGCAGGCAGAAGCGGAGCGCCGTCAGCGAGACGAGCGAGAAGAGCACGGCCGAGATCGTCAGGTGGATGCCGATCGGCATCCGCAGCGCGATGGCACCCGCCGCCATCGATCCGCCCAGGACGGCGCCGATCGACCAGAGGGCGTGGAAGGAATTGAGGATCGACCGTCCGTAACGGCGCTGCACCCGCAGCCCGTGGGCGTTCTGGGCGACATCGGTGATGGCGTCCATCGCTCCGCCGATGAAGAGCCCGAGCGCGAAGAGCAGGACGGTCGGCGCCAGGCCCGCAGCGAGCACGCCGAGGCTCGTGAGCACCGTGCCGACGACCGCGACCTTCGCCGACCCGAACCGCCGGATCAGCGCGGCGGCGGCGAGCCCCGCGATGATCGCGCCCACCGGGAACGACGCGACGGCGAGGCCGTACACCGCGTTGTCGAGCCCCAGCTGCGCTTTGATCTCGGGGTAGCGCGGCAGGATGTTCGCGAACAGCGCCCCGTTCGTGAGGAAGAGCGCGGCGACGGCCCCGCGGGCACGTCGATCGGCGGCGGAGGGGGGCAGGTCGGTCATCGTGGTGCTTCCGGTGTGTCGAGGCGAGCGGTGATGCGGGCGACGGCGAGCGCGACCTCGGCCGGGTCGCGCGCCTGATCGTCGAGCGCGCGGTGGATGGACAGGCCCTCGATCAGGGCATCGAGCAGCCGCGCGGTCTCGGGGTCGAAGTGGAGCTCGAGAGCGTCGCGGCTGCGCCTCATCCATGCGGCCGTGATCGCCCGATACGACGGTTCGCGCGCCGCGAGCGTATAGAGCTCGTGCGAGAGGACGAGCTCGCGAGTATCACCGAAGACGTCCTCGAGGATGATCGCGACCACGCTCTCCCGGGCGGCCTCGCGGTCGGGGGCGGCACGCATCCGCGCCTCGAACCGGTCGCTCACGCTCGTCCCGAAACGCGTGAACGCCTCACGCAGCACCTCGTCGATGCCCGAGAAGTAGTACGTCATCGAGCCCAGCGGCACCCCGGCGGCGTCGGCGATCCGCCGGTGCGACGCGCCAGCGACCCCCGACTCCGCGATGACGTCGAGGCAGGCGTCGATGATGCGGTCGCGACGATCGGGGTCGTTCCGGCGTCCCTGCCGGGTCCCCGAGCGGGCGGCCTCGGCGTCGCCGCGCGCCGCGCTCACGCGTCGATCCATCCACACATGCGTACGATCGTACACATATTGTCGAACGGTGATGCGGATTCGGACCGCCGACGACCGCCCATCGTGGTTGAGTGTGCCCATGAGCACCGAACCGTCGCCGCGATCCGTGCATCCCGACGAACCCCACCGGCAGGGTCTGGCACAGCGCCTCAACTGGCTCCGAGCCGGGGTGCTGGGGGCGAACGACGGAATCGTGTCGGTCGCCGCGATCGTCGTGGGCGTCGCCGGCGCCTCGACTGCGCTCGCCCCGATCCTCACCGCCGGGCTGGCGGGGCTGGTGGGCGGGGCGATCTCGATGGCGCTCGGCGAGTACGTGTCGGTGAGCAGTCAGAGCGACAGCGAACGCGCGCTCATCGCGAAGGAGAAGCGCGAGCTGCGCGAGATGCCCGATGAGGAGCTCGCCGAACTCGCCGGGCTGTACGAAGCGCAGGGCCTCACCCCCGAGACTGCTCACCGCGTCGCGGTCGAGCTCACCGCCCACGATGCCGTCGCCGCCCACCTCTCCGCCGAGCTCCACATAGACGAGGACGATGTGGTCAGCGCATGGCATGCCGCCGGCGCATCGGCCGCGGCGTTCACCCTCGGCGCCATCCTGCCGATGCTGGCGATCCTGCTCCCTCCGGCGCAGTGGCGCGTCCCGACGACCTTCGTCGCCGTGCTGGTCGCCCTCGCCGTCACGGGATGGGTCTCGGCCTGGATCGGCGGGAGCTCCCGGAGTCGCGCCGTGCTCCGCGTCGTGATCGGCGGCGCCGCAGCGCTCGCGGCCACCTACGCCGTCGGCTCGCTCCTCGGGGCCTCCGGCGTGGTCTGAGGTGCCGCGGGCCGCATCACCGGGTCAGCCTCCGGCGACGGCTCCCGTCGAACCGCGCACGACGAGCGTCGTCTCGAGCGGATCGTAGGACGGACCCTCCTCGCCCGAGAGCGTCGCCAACAGCCCCTGCACGGCACGCTCGCCGGCCGTGACGAGCTGGGCACGGACGGTCGTGAGCGGCGGCGTGATGAGCTCGCTGCCGAAGATGTCGTCGAATCCCGCGACGCTGAGCTCGTCCGGCACGACGATCCCCTGGGCGGCGGCGGCCTGCATGACGCCGATCGCGATGAGGTCGTTGAACGCCACCACCGCTGAAGGCTTCGCCGCGAGGACTCGCCGCAGCGCCGCCCGACCGCCTTCGATCGTCGGCGCGTTGGGGCCCACTTCGACCACGGCCAGGCCGAGACGCTCCGAGACCTCCATCATCCGCGCGAACCGGCGGTCGCTGATCCACGACGTCGCCGGGCCGGACAGGTAGACGAGCGAGCGGTGTCCGAGGCCCGCGAGGTGCTCGAGGAGGGCGTCGACGCCGCTGTTGACATCGGGCAGGACCCCCGGCACGCCCTCGACGGCACGGTTGATGAGCACGACGGGCTTGCGCTCGGCGATGTCGACGATCCGTTCGTCCGAGAGCCGGGTGGTCGCGAGGACGACGCCGTCGACGCTCGGCATGAGGCGCTCCGTGGCCTCGGCCTCGGTCTCACCGGACTCCTGGGACTCGGCGATCACCAGCGTGTATCCCGCGGCGCTGGCGGCCATCTCGGCACCGCGGACGATACCGAAGACCACCGGGTTGGTGATGTCGGCGACCACGAGCGCCAGCGTGTGACTGCGCCCCGTCGGCAGCGCCCTCGCCATCGGGTTGAAGCGGAAGTTCAGCCGCTCGGCCGCTGCCCGGATCTTCGCTTCCGTCGGCGCGCTGATGCGCCCCGGCTTGGACAGCGCGCGCGACACGGTCGAGGGGTTCACCCCGGCGAGCTCGGCGATGTCGTAGATCGTCGCGGCGCCGCGGCGCCGCACGCGCGCGGCGATCTCCGGCGGCAGATCCGCGTCGAGTCGAGTCGAGCCCGCGTCATCGGTCATGTCGTTCGATCCATTCCGCGGCCGCATCCACGACGTCCGCGAGTGGCGCGTCGACGTCGATGACGACACCCCGCTCATCGTTGCTCAGAGGTTCGAGGGTCGCCAGCTGCGATTCGAGGAGCGCCGGCGGCATGAAGTGATTTTCCCGTGCCGAGGCGCGGAACGCCAACACGGCGCGATCCGCGTCGAGATGGACGAAGACGACATCGCCCGCTGCCCGCAGGCGGTCGCGGTAGATCCGCCGCAGCGCGGAGCACGCGACCACCGCGCCGCGGCCGGCCGCGTCGTCGGCGAGCGCCGCCCCGACGGCGTCCAGCCACGGCGCACGATCGGCGTCATCCAGCGGGATACCGGCCGCCATCTTCTCGACGTTCGCCGGCGGATGGAGGTCGTCCGCATCCACGAGGCGCCGATCCAGACGCGCGGACAACGCGGCCGCCACGGTGGACTTGCCCGCCGCCGACACCCCCATCACGACGATCGCGCTCACGCCGGCTCCGTCGCGTCGGCGGCGAAGATCTGCGCGCGGATGTCATCGAGCACCCGCGCGACGGCGAGCGTCGCCTCGGCATCGTGCCAGGGATGCTGACGCCGGCCGGCGCGGATCGCCTCGTTCACCGCGCGCACCATCGGCACGTATCCGTGGCCCTCACGAGGATGCGACACGGCGTCGGGCTCGTGGAACAGCGCACGCTGCGAGCCCGCATGCAGTCGCGCCTCATCCGTCGCCCAGAACATCGCGGGGATCTCGATCCACCCGGCGGCACCGCTCACCGACGCCGACGGGTCGACGAATGACACGATGGAGCAGGCCAGCTGCGATGCTCCCCCGCCGTCGTGCCGCAGCGTGATCTGCGCCGCGACATCCACGCCCTCGCGCACCTCGCCCGACGCCGACACCGCCGCCACCGGACCGAGGGCCCAGCACGCGAGGGTCACGGGATAGATGCCCTGATCGAGCACCGTGCTCGCGCCGAGCGTCGCGTCCCACCGACTCCCGCCGGCCGGGAACGACATCCCGAAGCCCGCGCGCACGTAGCCGGGCTCACCGATCAGTCCCGCCCCGATCCGCTCCATCACGTCGCGGTGGAGCGGATTGAACTTCATCCACATGCCCTCCATCACGAACCGGTCGACGGCCGCGGCGCGCGCGAAGACGAGTTCCACGTCGGCGGCGCTCATCGCCATCGGCTTCTCGACGAGCACGTGCTTACCGGCATCCAGCGCCGCGAGCGCGAGATCGCGATGGGTGGCCGGCGGTGTCGCGATGTACACCGCGTCGACGTCGTCGCGCGCGAGCAGCTCCGGCAGATCCGTCGTCCAGGCCGGGATGCCGTGGCGCTCCGCCACGGCGCGCGCAGCCTCGTCGCGACGCCCCCAGACCGCCGTCACCGATCCCGGAGCGGCGGCCTGGATATCGGGGATGAACGTCTCGGTGATGCGTCCCGTCCCGAGGACGCCCCAGCGGACGACTGCCGGGGTCATCACTCGGTGGCGTCCGAGCCGGGCTTGCGCCCCTCGAGCCCGCGCCAGCGGTTGCGCAGCGCCCACGCGGCGGCCTTCGGCTTGCGGTCGCGGGTGAAGACGCCCTTCTTGTTGCCGTCGACGCGGTGGAGCCCGTTGTCGGTCGCGAAGTCGGCGAAGTTCCAGACCTGCTCGCCCACGAACTGCGGGAACCGGTCGAAGACGCGGTGGTTGGCGTCGAGATACGCGATCTGGTACTCCTCGGTCCAGACCTTGTCCTCCCACACCGAGTGGATGCCGGGCTCGGTATCGGCCCCGTACTCGGTCATGAGGATCGGCTTCTCGACACGGTCGATCCAGCCCTGGATGTCGCCCTGCAGGTACGCCTCGGCGACATCGAGCTCGCCACCGGCGATGTACCAGCCGTAGTAGCGGTTGAGGCTGACCACGTCGAAGAGGTCGATGATCTGGTCGTTCTTGAAGGTCGCGAACATCACCAGCGCATAGGTGAGCGGCCGGGTCGGGTCGAGCTCCCGCGCCAGGTTCACGAGCGGCTCGAAGTACTCCCGCGCTCCGTCCTCGTTGGATGCGGGCTCGTTGGCGATGCACCACATCACGACGGAGGGGTGGTTCTTGTCGCGCTCGATCAGCTCGCGGAGGTGCTGGGCGTGCGCCGCCTGCGTGTTGGCGTTGGCGTACTGCTCTGAGAAGGTGGGGAACGGAGGCGTGCCGCTGAGGCCACCCACGACGCCCATGTTGAGACCCACCGCGGCCGTCTCGTCGATGACGACGATGCCGTGCCGATCGGCGAACTCGATGACCTCTTCGGCGTAGGGGTAGTGCGAGGTGCGGAACGAGTTCGCGCCGATCCAGTCGAGCAGCTGGAAGTCGTGCACGAGGTAGGCGTTGTCGTGCCCCTTGCCGCGCACCGGGGAGTCCTCGTGCTTGCCGAATCCGGTGAAGTAGAACGGTTCGCCGTTGATGAGGAACTCGTACCCGCGCACCTCGACCGTGCGGATGCCGACGGGCAGCGTGTAGCTGTCAACCACGACGCCCTCGCGCACCAGCTCGGTCGTGAGGTCGTAGAGGTAGGCCGCGCCGGGGCGCCACAGCTGCACATCCGGCACGCTGAGCACCCCCTCGGCGCCCTGCGCCTCGGCGACGATCGCGCCGGCCGCATCGGCCAGCCGCACGCGCACGTCGCCCTCGCCGTGCACCGTCACGCGGTAGTCGACCGATCCGGTCGTGTCCGCGAAGTCCGTCACGACGACGACGTCGTCGACGCGGTCGCGCGGCGTGCTGTACAGCCAGACCGAACGCGCGAGGCCGGCGTAGTTGAAGAAGTCGTGGAAGTAGACCTGCTTTCGCTTGCCCGTCATCCCGACCTCGATCTTGCCGGGCGGGACGGTCTCGTTCGTCAGATCGCCGCTGACCGCGACGGTGAGGCGGAACTCCCCGCCGGCGGCGACGTGATCGGTGATGTCGATGTCGAACGGGGTGTAGCCGCCGATGTGCTCCCCCACCAGCTCGTCGCCCACGTAGACGCGCGCCGCGTGCGTCGCCGCGTCGAAACGCAGCAGGATGCGGTCCTCGGTCCATCCGCGCGGCACGCGCACCGAGCGCTGGTAGTACACCCATCCCACGTGCTTGCGGATCTCGGGGTCCGTGAACAGGTCGTTGTAGCTCGCCGGCACAGCCGCTTCGAGCGGCGTCTCGAGCAGCGCGGACCACGGCTGCTCGCCGACGCGGCTGTCGATGGCGAATCGCCAGACCCCGTCGAGGTTCACGAGCTCGCGGGTGGGAGTGGATGAGGGCTTCAGCATTGCGGGCCTTCCTGCGCATCAGTGCGGTACATGGTCGAGTCAAGCAGATCGAGATCGATAAGGCAATCGGTTGCCACATGGCGAGGTCATTGGGTTCCTCGTACCCCGATGACCACGACGAGGCCGCCGACGACGGCGAGCGCCGCCGCCGCGAGATAGAGGGCGGTGAAGTTCTGGGTGCCCGCGCCGATGGCGAGGACGACCGGCGCGATGACGGGCGCGATGACGCCCGGGATCTTCTGCGAGAAGAGGGTGATCGCCATGTAGCGCCCGGCCTGCGTCTCGCGGTGCGGCAGGACGTCCAACGAGAGCGCCTGCCCCACGGCCGAGAAGACGGCGATGCCGAGGGAGGAGACGAGCGTTCCGGCGACCAGCGCGAGCAGGTCGCCGGCCGAGGAGAGGATGACGCATCCCGCACCGAACAGCGCGGCCCCGGTCAGGATCAGGGGCCGGCGGCGGCCGAGACGATCGCTGAGCCAGCCGCCCCCGATCGATCCCACGGTCGCCGTGACGATGCTCAAGAGCGAGGTCAGCGCCATGACGGCCGCGACGTCGGGAACGGTGAGCCCCAGGCGCTGGGCGTAGAAGTACACGGTGAAGCTCGTCGTGAGCGTGAGCCCGAGGAAGAAGACGAACCGACCGATCCAGTTCCAGGTGAAGTCCGGGGCCTCCCGCGGCGAGAAGGTGTAGCTGCGCAAGAGCGCGCCGAGCGTGAGCGGCGCCGACCGCGGGGCGCTCCGACTGTCCGGGTCGGGCGCGAAGACGATGAAGAGCACCAGTGTCGCCACCGCGATGATCGCGGGGATGGCGAACACCAGCAGCGTCTCGTCCCTGACGGCACCGACGAGCACGATGCCGACCACCGGCGCGATCTGCATCGACAACCCCGTGAGACCCGAGACCTTGCCGCGCTGGTCGGGCGGCAGGCGGTCCGCCTGCCAGTTGGCGATCGATCCCCCGGCGGTGTTCCATCCGATCGTCGACAGCACCCAGCCCGCGGCCAGCACCCCGATGTCGGGCGCGAAGACCATGACCGGCACGGCCGCCGCGCCCACGATCGCGCCGACGACGGTGAACGGCCGCCGCCGACCCCACCGCGACCTCGTGCGATCGCTCAGGATGCCGGTGAGCGGCGCCACCACGAGCGTCGCCGCCGACCCGATGCCCAACAGATAGCCGAGCAGGTCGGGACGACCGGGCGCGAGGGCGTCGAGCCGGACGGCGAGCGAGTACGCCATGGGGACGATCGTCGCCATCCCCGACCCGAAGGTCGCCGCGATCAGCAGGGTGATTCCCCACCACGGCACACGCGGCGGAACGACGAACGCCGTCATCGCGCCCCCGTCCCGACTCGGCGACTTCGCCGACAACCGATTGCCACCCGATGAGGGTAACATGATTTCGAAAGACCTTACTATTTTGGGAGAATCATGGCGCAGTACGCCAAGACCGCCGCGGTCCGCCGGTCCATCATCGAGGCGTGCTCCGCGGCCTTCAGCGAGACGGGGTTCCACGGAGCGTCCATGGCCGAGATCGCCCGGCGCGCCGGCATCAGTCACACCGGTCTCCTGCATCACTTCCCGCGGAAGGAGGATCTGCTCACCGAGGTCCTCGAGCTCCAGGACGAGCGCAGCGCGCAGTACCTGCGGGAGCACGCCGGGCCCTCCTCCGACGCGGATCCCGTCCACATCCTCGAGGGCATGGTGGCGACGCTCGTCGAGATGGACCGCGAGGTGGGGTTGTCGGAGCTCGCCGCCACCCTCACGGGCGAGGCCAGCAGCCCGACCCATCCGGCACACGCGCATTTCGCGGAGCGATACCGCAACATCCGGCGCTTTCTGACGCGGATCTACGCCCGGTTGGATGCCGAGGAGCGCCTCGCCCCTGGCGCGGATCCGGCGCAGCTGGCCGTCGCGACCATCGCGCTCTCCGAAGGGCTGCGCAGCCAATGGCTCTTCGACCGCGAGGGAGACCTGCGCATCGATGCGGTCGTCGCCACCGTCGTCGGGATGTTCGTGCCCGAGACCGCCGGCGGCGCGACCGCCGACTGACGTCGGGCTCCGCTCAGACGGCGGTTCCCGCCGCCGTCAGCGCCTTGCGCGCCTCACGCCGCCGCCGCTGCTCCTCCGGGTTCGCGACAGGGGCCGCCAGCAGCAACCGCTGCGTGTAGGGATGCTGCGGCTGCGAGGTCACCTCCGGCGCGGGCCCCGTCTCGACGAGATCGCCCCGGTAGAGCACCGCCACGCGGTGGCTGATGTGCCGGATGACCGACAGATCGTGCGAGACGAACAGGTAGGCCACACCGGTCTCGCGCTGGATGTCGACGAAGAGATCGAGCACGAGCGCCTGGGTCGACAGGTCGAGTGCCGAGACCGGTTCGTCGCAGACGATGAGCTTGGGCCGCGGAGCCAACGCGCGGGCGATGGCGACGCGTTGACGCTGCCCGCCCGAGAACTCGCGCGGAAGCCGGTCGACGGCATCGGCGGGCAGCCCCACCTGGTCGAGCAGCGAGCGCACGCGCACGCGGGCGTCGCGCCCGGTCGCACCCTGCACGATGAGCGGTTCGCTCAGGATGTCGCCGATCGTGAGCGACGGGTTCAACGAGGTGTACGGATCCTGGAACACGACCTGGATGTCATCCGAGAGCGAGCGCCGGGCGCGCCCGCGGAGCCCGCCGATGTCCTGACCGCGGAATCGGATGCTGCCGCCCGAGGGCGGGACGAGTCCGAGCACGGCGCGACCGATGGTCGTCTTCCCCGAGCCCGACTCGCCGACCAGCCCCAGCGTCTCGCCCTCGGCGACCTCGAGCGAGACGCCGTGGAGCACCTCGACGGGAGCGGCGCGGAAGCCCCGACCGGGGAACGACACGCGCAGGTCTTCCACTTCCAGCAGAGTCATGTCGTTGCCCCTCTCGCCGCCATGGGCGGATCGGTTCGCACGGTCTCCTCGTCGAGGATCGCGCCGAGCAGCATCTTCGTGTAGTCGTGCTGCGGGTGATCGAAGATCTGCGACACGTCGCCCTCTTCCACGATGCGCCCGCTCTGCATCACCGCGATGCGGTCGCAGATGTCGGCGACGACGCCGAAGTTGTGCGTGACCAGCAGCACCGCCATGTCGAGCTCCGACTGCAGGTCGCGGATCAGGTCGAGGATCTCGGCCTGCACGGTCACGTCGAGCGCCGTCGTCGGCTCGTCGGCGATCAGCAGTTTGGGGCGGCTGGCCACGGCACCGGCGATCAGCACGCGCTGCGCCATCCCGCCCGAGATCTGGTGCGGGTACGAGTCGAACGTCCGCTGCGGATCGGCGATGCCGCAGCGGGTGAGCAGCGCCAGCACGCGCTCGGTCGCTTCCTTCTTCGTGATCCCGAGCGAGGCGCGCACGCCCTGCACGAGCTGCGATCCGACACGGAACGACGGGTCGAGGTTCGACATGGGCTCCTGCGGGATGTACGCGATCGCCTTGCCGCGCAGCGGACGCATCTGGGCGTCGGTGAGCCCCACGAGCTCCTGCCCGTCGAAGCGGATCGAGCCGCCGCCGATGACCGCCTCGTTGGGGAGCACGCCGAGGGTCGCGAACGCTGTCTGCGACTTGCCGGATCCCGATTCGCCGACCAGGCCCAGGATCTGCCCCTTGGCGATCCCGAGCGACACGCCCTTGACGACCTCGTTGAGGCCGCCGCTGGGTCCGGGGTAGGCGATGACCAGATCGCGGATCTCGAGCAGACGGTCCCCCGCGCGCTCGGACTCGGTGCGCGCGTCGACGACGACGCGCTGCCCGGCACCGACCTTGGCCGGCTTGGGCTTCGCGCCCTCGAACGTGTCGCGCAGGGCGTTGCCCAGCAGCACCAGCGACGCGGTGATGAGACCGAGCAGGAGGCTCGGCCACAGGAACTGTGTCGGCGCGATGTAGAGGTTGCGGAACCCGGACGCGATCATCGCGCCGAAGCTCGGGATCTCCAGCGAGCCGACGCCGAGGAAGGCGAGGCCCGACTGGACCGCGATCGCGGAGCCGACGAGGAACGCGGCGGCGATGATGATCGGCCCGCGCACCACGAACAGGACGTGGCGGCCGAGGATGCGGAGGTTGCTGAGCCCCGACACCCGCGCGGCGTCGACGTAGAGCTCGTTCTTCACCCCGAGCACGAGGTTGCGCACGATGCGGTAGACGCCGGGTGCCAGCAGCACACCGAAGATGAGCATGGTCGCGCGGTAGTCGCCCCCGGTGACCGGCATGAGGATGATCAGCAGCAGCACGCCGGGGAAGGTCATGATCAGGCTGAAGATCCACTCGGTGATCGCCTGCGTGGTGCGCCCGAAGTACCCGCCGACCAGGCCCGCGGTGACACCGACCACCAGCGCGACGCCGGTACCGATGAGCGCCGAGATCGCGGCCGTCTGGATCGAGTAGAGAAGCCTGCTGAGGATGTCGCGACCCGATTCGTCCGCGCCCAGCAGGTACCCGGGTGCGCCCACCGGGGCGTTGACCATGCGCAGGTTCGCCTCGTTCGCCCCGAACGGCGCGATGAGCGGCGCGAGGGCGCCCAGGGTGAAGATGATGACGAGGATGATGATCGTGATGAGCGCCTGCGGGTCTCGCAGGAGCTTTCGCCACATGGGTGTGCGCGAGGCACGCGCGGCCGCGTTCACGGTCTGCAGGAGCTCGGTGCTCGGCGGGCGGATCGACCGCGTCGTCGCGGCGGTCGCCGCCTCCGAGGTGGCGGTCTCGACCGGCAGGCGCGGGTCGGGATCGGTCGTGGGGTCGTTCGGAAGGGTCATCGCACCCTCGCTTTCGGGTTGAGCCAGCCGTTGGCCAGGTCGGTGACGAGATTGATCACGATCACCAGCAGCACGCCGAAGGCGGTGATGCCGAGGATGACCGGGATGTCGCCCTGCAGAGAGGCGTTGAACGCGAAGCTGCCGTAGCCGGGCAGGGCGAACACGTTCTCGATGATCAGCGCGGCGCCGAACATCTGGATGAACTCGAGCGACATCACCGTCAGCGCGGGGCTGCCCGCGTTGCGGAGCGCGTGCTGCAGCACGATGGCCCGGGTGGAGATGCCGCGGGTGCGGAGGGTGCGGACGTAGTCACGCCGCAGTTCGTCGATCATCCGGCCGCGCACCTGCGCTGCCATGTTGGCGGCGCCGCCGATCGTCAGCACGATGACGGGGATGGTGATGCTGCGCACCCACCCTGCGGGGTCCTCGGCGAAGGGGGTGAATCCGGTCGCGGGGAGCCATTTGAGCTGCACGGCGAAGATGACCACGAGGCCGATCGCGAGCAGAAGACCCGGCACCAGATAGCCCACGAGCGAGAGGCCCTGGGCGATGCGGTCGGCGATGCCGCCGCGGGCGGCGGCCCAGACGCCGAGGGCGGTGGCGATGATCGCGGTCAGGATCAGCGCGGGAACGATGATCGACAGCGTCACGGTCAGCCGCTGCAGCACCGAGGGCCCCACCGGCAACGAGGTGTAGACCGAGGTGCCGAAATCGCCCTGGACGGCGTTGAGGAGCCAGTCGCCGTACTGCACGATGGCCGGGCGGTCCCAGCCGCGCGCCGCCATGATGCCGGCGACCGTCTCGGGTGTCGCCGAGGGACCCAGGATGGTGCGGGCGACATCCTCGAACGACGTGCTCAGCAGGAAGAACGTGATGAGAGTGACGAGCAGGGCCAGGATGACGCCGGTGCCCAGTCGCTTCGCGATGTAGATGATCATCGAGTGATTCCTCGTCGGTGCGGGGGCGGGCCCGGAGAGCCCGCCCCCGCGAGCGGTCAGCCGTTGACGCTGAAGATGCGGATCGTCGTCGGGGCCCCGCCGTAGCCGATCATCGACACGCCGTCGGCCGTGGCCCACGTGGTTCCGAGGAACACGATCGGTGCTTCGAAGGCCTGCTCCACGCCGTAGGCGTTGAGCTCCTTGTAGGCGGGCAGTGCCGCGTCGAAGTCCACGGTGCTGTCGATCGTGTCGAACAGACCGTCGATCGTCGGGTCCGTGTAGTTCTGCGGGTTGCCGAAGCCGTTGAGACCGTAGTGGTAGAAGGCGTCGGCCGGGTCGGAGTTGATCCCCGTGATCTGGAACGTGAGCCCGTACTCTCCCGACTGCAGCGCGGACTGCGCCTGCTGCGGAGGAACCGGCACCCACTCGAGGTTCAGGCCGATGTCGGTGAAGGCCTGCGACAGCGTCGGCTCGATCGAGGTGGTGAGGAACGTGCTCGGGATCTGGAAGGTCTCACCCGCATAGCCCGCCTCCTCGACCAGCTCCTTGCCCTTCTCGGGGTCGTAGGCGTAGGTGCCGTCGAGCGACTCGTCGTAGACCTCGCCGTTGGGAGCGAAGACCTGCTCGGTCACGCGGCCGACGCCGGAGAAGATGCCGTTGAGGACGGCCTCGCGATCGATGGCGTAGTTGATCGCCTGGCGGACGCGGACGTCGCCCAGCGCGGGCCACTTCTCGCCGCCGCGGTCGAGCACATCGAGGAAGGCCAGGGCCTGCGCCTCGACGGTCGTGACCTCGAAGCGGCTGGTGTCGATCTGGCCCGCGAGCTGCGACTGCACCGTCGCGGCGTTGATCTCGCCCGCCTGCAGGGCGTTGAAGGTGGCCGTCGGGTCCTGCAGCACGCGCACCGTGAACGTCGGGAACGGGTAGTTCTCGCTGTTCCAGTAGTCGTCGCGCTTCTTCAGCAGGTAGCTGGTGCCGGGCACGCTCGCGGCGGTGTCGAGCGTGTACGGGCCCGACCCGACGGGGTTGGTCGCGAGCTCGGGGTCGTCGAACGTCGTGGGGTCGGCGATCGCGCCGGCGCCGAGCGCCAGGTTGAAGACGAACTGCGGGTCGTACGACTCGAAGGCCACCTCGACCGTGAGGTCGTCGACGGCGGTGACGGAGCTCACCAGGCCGTACTTCGGCTGGACGATGCCGGGCGTCTCCATCGTGCGGGTCATGGTGCCCACGACCGCGTCGGCGTCGACGGGGTTGCCGTTGGTGAACGTCATGTCCGGCTCGAGCTCGAGCGTCAGCACCGTGCCGTCCTCGTTGTACTCCCACGAGCTCGCCGCGTTGGGGACGAGTTCGCCGCTCTCGCTGTCGCGAGCGAGCAGGGTGTCGAAGATCGACGACCAGACGTACATCTGCGCGCCGTCCACCAGCTGGGCAGGGTCGAGCGAGTTGGGCGCCGACTGCGCCGAGACGGCCAGCGGCGGCGCGTCGACGACGGCGCCGTCCGTGGTCGCGGGTTCGCTGGCGCCCGAGCAGCCCGTGAGGAGGACCGCGGAGACCGCGATGGCCGCGAGCGCGAAAGCGCCCGTGCGGCGGGAATGGATGATCGACATCGTGTCATGCTCCTTTGGATGAGATGCTCTGTCGGCAACCGCTTGTCGGTTGATCTCAGATGATCACGTGATTAGTAGTAAAGCAGTAGGCGGCAATCCTGACAACCGATTGCCAAATATTGGCTCGGGCGTAGCCGAATCGTTACTCCTCGAGTTTAGACAGCGCCCTCTCGACCTCGGAGACGAACGCCTCGTCCGCACCGAGGGCCGGGCTCACGGCGTGCACCCATTGCCGAAGCGCGGTGGTGTCGTCGAGCGCGACCGCCGAGACGGGCAGCGGGATGCGTCCGAGCCGCTCGGCGCGCACCCACGCGGCGAAGGCGAGCGCGCATCCGTCCGCGCGCCCTCCGCGCTCTCGTTCCCGTTCGGCGACGGGGGCGATCCGCAGCCGCAGTTTGGTGCGGGTGTCCTGCGCGATCTGCGCGAGCCGATGCTCGATCCGCGGGTTCTCGAAGCGCGCGAGCAGAGCTTCGCGGTAGGCGGGGATGTCGAGCTCGCGCGGGAGATGACGCTCGTCCTCGTCCCAGAGCCCCGACACCGCGGTGCGGCACACCGGGTCGGCGATCGCCTGCGCGACGGTGGCGTGCCCGCGGACCGAGCCGAGGCAGGCGAGGAGCGTGTGCGCGCCGTTCAGCAGCCAGAGCTTCCGCGCCTCCCAGGACTCCAGGTCGTCGACGAACCGGGCGCCGGCACTCTCCCAGCGCGGTCGCCCGGCCGGGAAGTCGCCGCTGAGCACCCAGTCGTGGAACGGTTCCGCCACGACGGGCACCGCGTCGCCGTACTCCGCGGCGAGCGCCTGACGCTCGGCATCCGCGATGGCGGGGGTGATCCGATCGACCGAGGTCGAGACGAACGCCGCCTGCGTGTCGATCCACCGGCGCAGCGCGGGGCTCGCGGCCTCCGCCCAGCCGGCGAGCCCGCGGGCCAGACGCCCGCCGTTGTCGGGCAGGTTGTCGCACGACACGATGGCGAGCGGTCCGCCGACCCGGCGACGTCGCTCTTCCAGACCCAGGATCAGTCGCCCCGGTGCGGTCTGCGGCCGCGCATCCCTCGCCTCGAGCTCGCCCGCGATGACGCGCTCGATCTCTGCCAGGTCGGCCATCACCGCGGGATCCGTCAGATCGGGGCCGTCGCCGAGGGCGTCCAGCCGATACCCGGCTTCGGTGATCGTCAGGGTCACGACCGCCGTCGTCGTCGCGGCGAGATCGTCGACGAGCGCCGCCACGTCGTCACCGGCGTGTGCGCGCGAGATGCTCCCGACGATCCGGCCGCTGTCGCCCGCCGCGCTGCGCTCGATCAGGGCGTACAGGCCGTCCTGCTCGGTGAGCGCGTCGGCCAGCTCGCGGCGCCGCCCCGCGTACGCGGCGATGCCCCACTGATCGGCGTCGGATGCGGCCGCGGTGTACCAGGCCGTGTGCGAGCGGCTGAAGGCGCCGAGCCCCAGGTGCACGATGCGCACCGGCGGGGGCGACGCCCGGCGGCGCAAGCGGGGCGCGGGGGCGACCCCACCGGCGGTCGGCGCGGAATCGAGGTCGGTCACAGCTTGAACACCCGCTTGGGCTGATCGCCGACCGAGTCGACGATGATGCGCTCGGCGTCCTGGTCGTCGAGGCGCCCCTCGATGACCAGGCGCGCGAGGAACGCGGCGTCGGCGCGGCGCGCGGTGTCGTGGCGGGCCGGGATGGAGAGGAAGGCTCGGGTGTCGTCGATGAAGCCCGACGCACGCGAGAACCCGGCCGTCTCGGTGACGGCGGAGCGGAACCGGGCGATCGCATCGGGGGCGTCGAGGAACCACCACGGCGCACCGATGTACACCGAGGGGTAGAACCCGGCGAGCGGCGCGATCTCGCGCGAGTAGACCGTCTCGTCGACCGCGAACAGCACGAGGTGGAAGTCGCGCGCCGTGCCGAACCGCTCGAGCAGCGGACGCAGCCCCCGTACGAAGTCTGTCCGCACCGGGATGTCGTGGCCGGTGTCGGCGCCGAATCGACGGGCCGTCGGGGTGTGGTGGTTGCGCAGCACGCCGGCGTGCACGGTCATCACGAGCCCGTCGTCGACGCTCATCCGCGCCATCTGGAAGAGCATGTGCGCGCGGAAGGCGCGTCGCTGATCGGCGTCGGCGGCACCGGCGGCGATCGCGGCGAACAGCCGCTCCGCGGACCCCTCGTCGAGGTCGAGCGTCGCCGGGTCCTCGACACCGTGGTCGGTCGACACCGCGCCGTGACGGATGAAGTGCGCCCGGCGCGCCGCGAGCGCATCGAGGTAACCGGCGAAGGTCGCGGGTGCCGATTCGGCGGCGAGGAGGCGCTCGAGTCGTTGCCCGAAATCCGCGCCATCGGGATCGAGATACGCGTCGGGGCGGAAGGTGGGCAGCACGCGCCCCGCCAGCGCCCCCGCGAGACGCGCATGGCCCTGCAGGTCTGCGAGCGGGTCGTCCGTCGTGGCGAGCACCTCGATGCCGAACCGTTCGAACAAGGCGCGGGGGGCGAAGTCCGGCTGCGCCAGCCGCGCGTCGATCGTGTCGTAGACGGCGTCCGCCGTCTCCACGCCGAGCGGCACGTCGATCCCGAGGACTCCCGAGAGCTCTTCCTCGAGCCAGTAGCCGGATGCGGTGCCGGCGAACAGGTGCCAGTGCCGCGCCAACGTGCGCCACACCTCGCGCGGGTCGGCCGAGGCGCCCCCGAGGCCGAGATCCGCGTAGGCGACGCCCGAGGCGTGGAGCAGCCGGGTCACGTAGTGGTCGTGCGTGATGAACAGGTCGGCGGGGTCGGAGAACGCCCGGTCCTCGGCGAGCCACTCGACCGGCACGTGCCCGTGCGGCGACACGATCGGCGCTCCGGCCACGGCCCGGTAGAGCTCCCGTGCGACCGCGCGGGTGGTCGGATCCGCCGGCAGCAGTCGGTCAGGGTCACGTCGTCGTGGCTCACGCATGATCCTCATCCTGCGAGGTGCACTGTCATTTGTCAACCGATTGCATGCCGACGTCTCCCCGGTGCCTCTTGCATGCTGATCGAGCGGGACTCCTCAAGTCGCAACCGCTTGCCATCGACGGCTCGCTCTGTTTCACTGGACGCGACGCAGCGCCGCGCAGGGACCGCCTGCCGGGCATTCGACAGAAAGACCCTCATGCAGCAGATCGACAGAGCCGAAGTGATCGTCACGAGTCCCGATCGCAACTTCGTCACCCTCAAACTGACGACCGCCGACGGAGTGACAGGGCTCGGGGACGCCACGCTCAACGGCCGCGAGCTGGCCGTGGTCGCCTACCTGCAGGAGCACGTCGTGCCTCTGCTCCTGGGTCGCGATGCGTCCCGTATCGAGGACACGTGGCAG
The DNA here is from genome assembly GCF_040685095.1 of Microbacterium sp. NPDC089189. Lineage (NCBI taxonomy): Bacteria > Bacillati > Actinomycetota > Actinomycetes > Micrococcales > Microbacteriaceae > Microbacterium > Microbacterium sp. NPDC089189. Next base: position 55,883 of record NZ_JBFBHG010000003.1, on the reverse strand, counting down.
TTCCTGTACCGCAGCGCGTACTGGCGCCGCGGTCCTGTCACGATGGCCGCGATCGCCGCCGTCGACATGGCGCTGTGGGACATCAAGGGAAAGGTCGCCGGGCTCCCCGTCTATCAGCTGCTCGGCGGCGCCTCGCGCAACGGCCTGCTCGCCTACGGCCACGCCAGCGGGCGCGACAACGAGGAGCTCTTCGACTCGGTGCGCTCGCATCAGGAGCAGGGCTATCGGGCGATCCGCATCCAGACCGCCGTGCCCGGGCTGAAGTCGATCTACGGCATCGCCTCGAACGCCACCTACGAGGCGAACTCGGGCGTGCGGTACGACCACGAACCCGCGCAGCGCGGCGGGCTCCCGAACGAGGAGGACTGGGACACCCGCAGCTACCTGCGTCACGTTCCCACCGTGTTCGAGGCCGTCCGCAACGAGTTCGGCGGCGAGCTGCCGCTGCTGCACGACGCCCACCACCGGATGACCCCCATCCAGGCGGCGAAGCTCGGCAAGTCCCTCGAGCCGTACGACCTGTTCTGGCTCGAGGACTGCACGCCGGCGGAGAACCAGGAGGCGCTCCGGCTCGTCCGCCAGCACACCACCACGCCGCTCGCGATCGGCGAGATCTTCAACACCGTGTGGGACTACCAGCAGATCATCCGCGAGCAGCTCATCGACTACGTCCGATCCGCGGTGACCCACACCGGCGGCATCACCCATCTCAAGAAGGTGCTCGACTACGCCTCGCAGTACCAGATCAAGTCGGGCATGCACGGCCCGACCGACATCTCGCCGGTCGGCATGGCCGCGGCGATGCACCTCGGGATGTCGATCCACAACTTCGGCATCCAGGAGTACATGAAGCACGGCGAGAAGACCGACAGCGTCTTCCAGCAGTCCTACACATGGCAGGACGGCTTCCTGCACCCCGGCGACAAGCCCGGTCTGGGTGTCGAGCTCGACGTGGATGCCGCCGGCACCTACCCGTACATCCGGGCCTACCTGCCCTACAACCGCCTCGCGGACGGAACCGTCCACGACTGGTGAGCGGGCGACGACGAAGGCCGCGGAGCGAGACGCCCGCGGCCTTCGTCGTCTGTGCCGGTGGCGCTCAGCCGTGTTCGATCACGGCACGGCGCTCGCGGAACGCCCCCGCCGTCACCTCGCGCACGGTGCCGTCCGGGAAGACGACCCGCCCGCGCGCCCCGACCGGAGTGTCCACGGTGATCTCGATGTCGCTGCCGTCGGTCTCCCACCGCACCGCGATCGACCCCTGCGGGCTGTCGAGTCGCCCCTGCGCCCACCGCAGCCCGCCGCCGGTGACCGGTCGGACGGTGAACGACTCCCAGGCCGCGGACTCCTCGTCCTGCGACAGACCGACGAGGTGCGTGTGCAGGAAACGGACGACCGCCCCCTTGCTGTAGTGGTTGAGCGACTCGCGCGCCTCGCCGTGCTCGTCGACGCCCTCCCAGTCCTCCCACACGGTCGTGGCGCCGCGGTCGAGCATCGCCAGCCACGATGGCGACGTGCGCTGCAGCAGCAGCTCGTAGGCGACATCCGCATACCCGGCGTCCGCCAGCACCGGCAGCAGATCGCCGGTCGACAGGAAGCCGGTGCCGAGGTGGGTGTCGGCGCGGCGGATGAGCTCGACCAACCGGTCCGCCGCGGGCCCCCGGAGCGTCGACGGGAGAAGGTCGAAGGCGAGAGCCCGGACGTAGGAGGCCTGCGTGTCGACCGCGGTGCGGCCGTCGTCGCTCACGAACTCCCGCTGCCAGGCATCGCGGATGCGCTCCGCGAGCATCGCGTAGCGTTCGGCCTCGGCAGGCCGGCCCAGAAGCGCGGCGATGCGCGCCACCGTGGCCGTCGAGCGGTACAGGTACGCGGTACCGACCTCGCCGTTGTCCGCCATGAACCACGCCATCGGGTCGTCGGCGACGGGGTCCGCCCGGGTGCCGTCGGCCCGCAACGGCTGCGGCTCGATCCACTCGCCCCAATGGAACGTGCCGTCCCAGAGGTACCGCTCGTGCGCCAGCGGTTCGGCGGAGCGGGCGACACGGGTGTGGTGGCGCGACGAGGCCGCAGCCTCCAGCGCCCACTCCACCCAGCGGCGCATGGCCTCCCAGTTCTCGGCGAGGATCTCGGCGTCGCCGTACGCGCGATACATCTCCCACGGCACGGCCACGATCGCGTCGCCCCATCCCGCTGACCCGGTCATCATCGCGAACTGGTCGTCGAGGTTCTGCCGGATGCGGCGGCCGTCCGGGGAGAAGTTCGCGATGCGGCCGTCGTCCAGCTGGTCGTCGCGCACCGAACGCAGCCATTTGCGGGTGAACCCGGAGACGTCGTACAGCCGGGCCGCCGTCGGCGTGAACACCTGATAGTCGCCGGTCCACGCCAAGCGCTCCCGGGTGGGGCAGTCGGTGGGAACGTCCACGGCGTTGCCGCGGAAGCTCCATTGCGCCATGGCGTGCAGGCGCTCCAGGTCGGCGTCGCTGCACGAGAAGGCGGCGATGGGTGCCAGGTCGGTGTGGACGATCCGCATGCGCACGGTCGCCGGATCGAGGACCGCGTCGGGTCGCCGGATGCGGGCGTACCGGAAGCCGTGGACGGTGTGGCGGGGCTCGAACGAGCTGCCGTCACCCCGCGAGACGACCTCGTCGCGCTGCACGAAGATCGTCGGCGGCTCACCGGGGCGGGAGGAGTCGAGGTGCGACGTCGAGAGGTCGCCGGCCGCGTCGACGTGCTCGCCGTAGTCGATGCTCGTGCGGGTGCCCGCCGGCCCGAGATCGGCCAGCGAGACCCAGCCCGACGCGTTCTGCCCGAAGTCGAGCACCCAGGTGTCGTCGGCCACACGGGTCGCCGACGAGACGGCGCGATCCTCGATGACGCGCACCGGCGGCGCGGGCGACCACGAGATCGGGGGCGCCGCGACCACACCGACCTCCACCGGCTGCGCCGGCGGCACCGCCCGGGTCAGATCGACCCGCTCGCCCTCCATCAGGTCGGCCGACACGATGGACGACGGCCTGCTCGTCCAGCGCGCATCGGTGCGCACGACCTGGTGGGTGCCGTCGACGAGATCGAGGTGGAGCTCGGCGCGGGCCGCGGTGCGAGGGCCCCACTGTGCGGGCATGCGGTGCGCCCCCACCTGGCCGCGGAACCATCCGTCCGACAGCACGATGCGAAGCGTGTTGCGGCCGGCACGGAGGCTCGCCGCGACATCCGACGCCTGCGCGTACAGCGTCTTGTCGTAGGAGGTGGAGCCGGGCGACAGCTCCGCCGTCCCCGCCCGCGTGTCGTTGACGAACGCCTCGTAGACCCCGAGCGCGGTGGCGTACAGCCGTGCCCGTGCGACCGGCACGGCGGGAGGATCGAACGTGGCCTCGAGGACGTACGCGGGACGTCGCCCGGCGGTGTGTCCGGGCTCCTCGACCGGCGAGATCCAATCCGCGGTCCAGTCGGCGTCGAGGAGTCCGCACTCGAGGTCGGACCATGCGGACCACCGGCTCCAGTCCGCATCCGCATTCCGCGTACTGACGCGCCACCGCACCTGCGCTCCGCTGCTCAGCGGCGCCCAGGGCCAGCCGACGACGAGGTGGCGGCCGGACTCGGCCTGCACCTCGGCGAGAGGCACGCCGTCGCGGAGGGCCTGGAGCCGGTACGCCGTCTGCGCCCCCGGCCCCGAGACCTTCCACGACAGGCGCGGCGCGGCCTCCGACACGACGACCTCGTCTCCGCCGCTGTCGACCGACAGTGCGTACGGCGCGGGATTCAGAGCGACTCCTCGGCACCGGCGGGCCGGGGCTCCGACACCCTGACCTCGGGCAGGTACGACCGACGCGCGACGACGGCGGTCTCGCCCGAGACCGTCAGATCGGCCCGCGCGCGGATGTCGTCGGACGACGATCCGGCCATCAGCACCACGGTGCCCGGCGCGGTGACGAAGCGCCCGCCCGCGTCGGAGAAGCCGAGCTGCGACATATCGATCACGACGTCCACCGCGCGCTCCTCTCCGGGCTCGAGCGGCACCCGGGCGAAACCGACGAGCTGCTGCATCGGCCGCGTCATGCCCCGCGTGCGGCATGACGCGTAGAACTGCACGACCTCGACGCCGGACCGATCCCCCGTGTTCCGCACCGCCACCCGGGCACGGATGCGGCCGTCGACCGCGATCGCCTCATCCTCGAGAGCCAGGTCGCCGTAGGCGAAGGAGGTGTAGCTCAGCCCGTGGCCGAACGGGTAGAGCGGCGTCGCTTCGAGGTCGGCGTAGCGCTGGAAGTTGTCGCCGATCTCTCGTCGGTACCCGCTGCCGCGCTTGGCGGACTGGTAGATCGGCACCTGGCCGGTCGCGCGGGGCATCGTGAACGGGAGCTTCCCCTGCGGCGAGGCGGCGCCGAAGAGGACCCGCGCCACGGCGCTCGTCCCCGCCTGCCCCGGGTAGTAAGCCGTGAGGATGGCGGGCACGGCGTCATCCAGCTCCGCGATCGCGAGCGGTTTGCCGGCGAAGAGCACGGCAGCCGTCGGACGACCGACCGCCGCCACGCGGCGTGCGAGCTCGATCTGGTGCGCGGGGAGCGAGACGTCGGCCGTGTCGGTGCCCTCGCCCTCGGTCATCAGGCCGGCGAACGCACCGGAGCGTCCGCCCAGCGCCAGGATGACGATGTCCGCGTCGTGCGCGGCCGCCACGGCATCCGCGATCCCGGCGTCGTCCTGCGTCGCGTCACCGGCGAGCACGCCGATCGCCGGCACCGCCACGACGTCCGCGTCGGGAAGCAGGTCGCGCACGGCGTCCGCCAGGCTGCGGGCACCGTAGTCGTCACGCGTCACCTGGTCGAGGTCGATCGCGGCCATGGCCTCCATGCGGACGGCCGCGGCCTCGCGCATGGCCGGCGGCATGTCGCCCAGCATCCCCTCCATGCCCGCGAGCCGCGCCTGCCCCGTCGCGAGGCCGCGCATCATCTCCAGCGACGCCGGATACGTGTAGTTCGCGAACGACGCGAGCGCGGAATCCGCGTGCGGGCCGACGACGGCGATCCGCCTCGCCGCCGGATCGAACGGCAGCACGGCATCGTTGCGCAGCATCGTGAGCGACTGGTGGGCCAGGTCGGCGGCGATGCCGCCTCCGTCGCGCGCGATCGCCTCGAGTTCGATGGGGTCCTCCGAGACGAACGGCGCCTCGAACAACCCGAGCTCGAACTTCTGCGTCAGCACCCGGTGCACGGCCGTGTCGAGCAGCGTCTCGTCGATCCGCCCGCCCTCCACGGCGGCGGCCAGCGTCGCGCCGTAGCCGAAGGCACCGGGCAGCTCGACGTCGAGTCCGGCGTGCAGCGCGAGCGCACCCGCCTCCTCGGCGTCGCTCGCCGCGGCCTGGCGATCGACCAGGAAGTCGAGCGTCCGGTAGTCGGAGACCACGGTTCCGGTGAACCCGAGCCTGCCGCGCAGCAGATCCGTGAGGACCGCGCGGGAGGCCGCCACGGGCTCGCCGTCGATCTCGGAGTAGCTGTTCATCACGCTGCCGAGGCCGGCGAGCGCGATGGCCGCCTCGAACGGCGTCGCGTACACGTCGTACAGCTCGCGCGGCCCCAGGTGCGTCGCCGCGAGGTTCTGACCGCCCTCGGTCCACCCGTAGGCGAGGAAGTGCTTCGCGGTCGCGATCACACCGTCGGCGAGGTCGTCGCCCTGCAACCCTCCGATGAAGGCCACGCCCATCGCCGTGACGAGCAGGACCTCCTCGCCGTACGTCTCGTGGACGCGGCCCCACCGGGCATCGCGGGCGATGTCGAGCACGGGCGAGAGCGCCTGCGTGACCCCGATCGAGCGCGCCTGCCGGCGGATGAGGTCAGCCATCTCGCCGACGAGGTCGCTGTTCCACGTCGCCGCCAGCCCCGACGGCGTCGGGAAGCTCGTGAACTGCTTCCCGAGGACCCCGTTCAAGGTCTCGTTGTGCACGATGGCGGGGATGCCGAGGCGCGTACGCTCCACCAGGAATCGCTGGAAGGCGTTGTTGGCGGCCGCCAGCACGTGGGGAGCCCCGGCCATGACGTTGACGCCAGAGATGTGACCGATCCCGTGCTCCAGACCGGCCGCCACGCGGTCGGGCGTCGCCAGGCTGTGGGGCAGGATCCCCACGAGCTGCTGAGCCTTCTCGCGCACCGTCATCTGCGCCATCAGCGCCAGCGCGCGGTCGGCGGGGGCCAGTGCGGCGTCCCGGTGGGGCTCGGTCACATCGCTCACGAAGCCTCCTTACGCGAGTCCGTTGCGGCGAGACACATCGCCGAGCCACGCGAGGCTGGGCTTGGGGGTGCGCACGAACGTCTCCCGGTCGGCGGCGATGAGGCCGAAGGTGGGCGCCCAGTGACCCCACTCGTAGTTGTCCAGCAGCGACCAGTGCAGGTAGCCCCGCACATCCACGCCGTCCTCGATCGCACCGGCCAGTGCGGTCAGCGCCTCGCCCGTGTAGGCGATGCGACGGTCGTCGTCCCCCGTCGCGATGCCGTTCTCGGTCACCACGATGGGCACGCCCCCGGTCACGTCCCAGGTGTGCCGCGCCGCGATGCCGAGCGCATCCGGGCGGTACGCCGTGCCGACGAGGGTGTTGTCGGGGTGGGCCGGGTAGGACTCGATGCCGTCGGCGTTGACCCACTGCGTCGAGTACGACTGGACGCCCACGAAGTCGTCGCCGCGGGCGGCTTCGAGGTACAGGTCCTCCCAGATGTACGAGAGCTCGGCCGCCTTCTCCTCGGCGCCGGGCCGCACTTCGAAGGCGCGGTTGGCCACGGTCCAGCCGACCTGCGCGCCGGTGCGCTCGCGCACCAGGTCGCGCACCGCGTGGTGCGCCTCGACCAGGATCTTGCCGATCTCGGGATCGGGGGCGGGGAGCTGGCGTCGTCCCTCGCCCTCGACGGTCGGGCTCGTCCACTTCTTCCGGGACTCGGGATCGTTCATAAGCCGGGACATGCCGGTCATCATCGCGAACATGTTCGGCTCGTTCATCGTGCACACCCACGGCACGCCGTCGAGGATGCTCGTGGCCGCATCCACGTACGAGGTGAACCGGTCGATGGCGGTGCTGCCCAGCCAGCCGCCCTCCTCGGCGAACCACCGCGGGTTCGTGAAGTGGTGGAGCGTGACGACGGGGGTCAGGCCGAGCTCGACGGCCGTGTCGATCATGCGGCGGTAGTGGGCGAGCTCGGCGCGGGAGATCATGCCGGGGCGGGGCTCGATGCGTGCCCACTCGATGCCGAACCGGTAGCTGTTGAGGCCCGCATCCGCGAGCAGCTGCATGTCCTCCCGGTAGCGGTGGTAGCTGTCGATGGCGTCGCCGCTGAACTCCATGCCCGGCGAACGGCCTTCGTTCGCCCAGAAGTCGCTGTTGACGTTGTTGCCCTCGATCTGGTGCGGCGCGGTCGACGCGCCCCAGAGGAAGCCGGGAGGGAAGTTCTTCATTGCACATCCTTCGTCAGAGGGGTTGACACCTCGTGTCAACCGATTGCCATACGGTATCAGAAAATAGTGAGCAGTTACTGAATTCGGGGAGGATCCGGCGTCAGTCCGCGATGCTCAGTCGCCAGCGCCAGGCGTAGTCCGCCCCGTCGAGACGGAAGCCGGGCAGCACGTCGGGACCCAGCCGCGCCGTGCCCACGCCGCGATGCGCGACGTCGAGTGCGACCACGGTGACCTCCGACGCCGGCAGCTCCCACCAGTGCGCCGCCTTCTCGAGCTGGCCCGCCGTGTGGCGGGTCACCGTGGCGTGCAGCTCGCGATCGGCCGACATCGCCACATGGCCCGCGGGCCCCGACAGATCGAGCGCCGTGACCCCGCCGCGCGTGCCGTGATGCTGCGGGTACAGGTAGGGCACGGCCATCGCATCGACGTCGCTCCGCCAGCGGCCGAGCAGTGCGCCCGCGCGCCGATCCGGGTAGTTCTCCTCGGGCCCGAGTCCGATCCACGTCGCGTCACGGATGCCGGGAGCCAGGATGAACTCCACTCCCACCCGGAGCCCGTCGGCGGTGCCCTCGGGCAGGGTCACCCGCTCGTCGAAGACCCAGTCGGCATCGCCGATCGCGATCACGCGCCGGTGATGCACGACGGCGGCACCGAACGCGGCACGGTACGTGGTCGTCACGGTCGCCGACGCCTCGTCGGTCGAGACCTCGACGTCCTCGGGCTCGAGCGAGAAGAACCCGCTGCGCACGAAGCGGTTGTCGAGGGCGAACGACTCGTCGTTGTCGGTCAGCGCCCGCCACAGCGAGAGCCGGGGCGGCGAGACGAGCAGCGGATGCGTGATGTCGCCCTCCACCAGGACGGGCGTCGTTCCCGCATCCGGGAGCGGGTCGGCCGGGCGCCCCGTCCTCACCTGGAGGATCGCTCGCTCGGTGCCCGCCGGCGCCCACGGCTCCGCTTCCGCGGTGCGCACGACCAGAGAGAGCGCCAGCGCGTCCGGGTGGGCCAGCGCGGCGACCACCGGGGCGGGCAGCGGGATGTCGACCTCGCCGCCGGCCGGCGCCGCGACCCCGGTCAGATCCGTCTCGGCGGAGACCCCGCTCGTCGTCTCGACCCGCACGGCGAACTCCAGCGCGTCCAATCCGGCGAAGCTCTGCCTGTTGCGGATGCGGATACTCCCCCGTCGGGCGTCGTCGACGTCCGAGACCACCCGTACCGGCGCGAAGAGCGCGCGCGCCTCGCAGAACGCGGGCTTGGGGGTGAGATCCGAGAAGGCGAGGCCGTTGAGCATGACGTAGCCGTCGTTCGGATGGTCGCCGAAGTCTCCGCCGTACCGGCCCCGCCCGTCGCCGTCCGGGTCGAGGGCGTGATCGAGGAACTCCCAGATGAACCCGCCCTGGAGGCCCGGCAGCGTCTCGAAGAGCTCCCAGTAGCGGGCGAGCCCCCCGGTGCTGTTGCCCTGCGAGTAGGCGTACTCGCACAGGATGAGCGGGCGATCCGAGCGCGGATCCGCCGAGAACGCGATGAGCGAGTCGAAGGACGGGTACATCGGGCACACCACGTCCGTGGCGGCGTGCCCGGCGTGCCAATCGGACGACAGTGCACCCTCGTAGTGGATGGGGCGCGTCGGGTCGACAGCGCGCGACCATGCGGCGAGGGCGTCGTGAGCGGCGCCATAGCCCGTCTCGTTTCCGAGCGACCAGAGGATGACGCAGGGGTGGTTGCGGTCGCGGATGAGCATCCGCGAGTAGCGCTCGTGGAACGACGCCAAGTAGCGCGGATCGTCCGCGATCGAGCCGGCGAACGCGTGGCCTTCGATGTTGGCCTCGTCGACGACGTAGAAGCCGTACTCGTCGCACAGATCGAGGAAGACCGGATCATTGGGGTAGTGCGAGGTGCGGATCGCGTTGACGTTGAACCGCTTGAGCAGCGCCAGCTCGTCGTGCAGGCGCTCACGGGTCATCACGCGTCCGGTGCGGGGGTCCACGTCGTGACGATTCACCCCCTGGATGAGGATGCGTTCGCCGTTCACGAGCAGATCCCGGCCCACGATCTCGACCCGCCGGAATCCGACGCGAACGCTCGCCCGGTCGACGGCGACGCCCTCGGCGTTGCGCAGCACGACCGCGATCGTCTCGAGGTGCGGCGTCTCGGCCGTCCACGGCGAGACGGCGAGATCGGTGCGTTCATCGCGGGCGACGCCGGCGACGGCGCCGTGCACGAGGGTCTGCGCGAACTGCCCGGCGATCGCGGCGAAGCGTTCCGGCACGGGCGCTCCCGCCGCCTGGATGCTGAGCAGGTCCATGAAGTCCGGGGGCAGTCGGGGCGGCGGGCACTCGGCGCGCACGTCGGCGGGCTTGGGGATCGTCTGCGCCGCCTGCCGCGCGGGCACGGCGACCGTGCGCGTCTCGCCCAGCAGGTCGACGTCGACGGTCCACCCGGCGACCCCCTCGCTGTCCGAGACGCCGGTCGTCTCGACGTCGATGCGCACGGAGCCGAGACCGCTGGCCGCGTCGTAATCGGCGACGACCACGACATCCGCGATGCGCGCGAGGGGGACCTCGGTGAGGTGCACGCTGCGCGAGATGCCGGACTGCCACCACTGGTCCTGGTCCTCCAAGTAGGTCTGCGACGACCACTTGGCGACGCGCAGGTCGATCGTGTTGTCGCCGTCGACGACCGCGTCGGTGACGTCGAACTCGGCCTCGAGGTGCGAGTCGGTGCTCGATCCGATCTCGCGCCCGTTCACGACGACCCGGAGATGGCCCTCGGCCGCGCCCACGTGGAGGATCAGCCGGCGGTCGCGCGCAGGCGTCAGTCGCACGGTGCGTCGGTAGACGCCGACGGGGTTGCGGGCCGGGACGATCGGCGGGGCGTCGACGAAGGGCATCGGCACGTTCGTGTACTGCGCCGGGTCGTCGGCACGACGCATCGTCCACAGCTCCGGCACCTGTACGGCCTCCCAGTCCGTGGCGAGGTCCGCACCGTCGCTCTCCAGCAGTTGGAAGTCCCACGCACCGTCGAGCGGGATGTCGGCGGCCCGCCGGATCGAGTGGATGGGGAGGCGCCCGACGGCGGAACTCAGCGCGCTGGCATCTCGGGCAAAGGTCGTCATTGCATCCTCCTCGGCCACCTGGGAACCGGTTGCCACGTCCACGGTAACAGAATGCCGTAAGACCTTTCTATTTTTCTCTGACCCCGCCGCACCGGCCGAGAAGGCTCGGCTCACCGCCCGGCGTCGCTCCGGAGGACGCGGGCGAGCGCGCTCAGGCCCGCCTCGAGAGCGATCAGCTCGTCGGTCGTCAGCCGCGCGAGGATGTCGGCGCCGAGCTCGGGTCGCGCGCCCATGACCTCGCGCACGACGGCGCGGCCGAGGTCGGTCGCATGCACGCGCCGCACCCTCAGATCGTCCGGATCCTTGCGGCGCTCGACGACGCCGGCGGCGACCAGGCGGTCGACGAAATTCGACATCGAGGGCAAGGCCACGGCGAAATCCCGACCCAGCTCGGCCACCGACGCTCCCCCGTCGGTCGTCACCACGATGGCGAGCACACGCAGCTGCTGGAGCGTGAGCCGGCTCGTGCGCAGCGGCTCGAGCATCCGCGGGATGGAGCGCACGGCGATGGCGAGCGAGACCGCCTCGATCCCGGCCATCGCTGCGGCGCGCGGCGTCGGCGCACCCTCGTCATCCATCGCATCACGGTATCCCAGTGGACTCACAGCGACAGAAAGTTAGCCCAAAGCTAACCTTTTCACGAATCGAGAATCCGATCCGAGGTCGTGTCGGCGCACCGAGATCGGGCGGGGAACCGCTCGGTCATGACACGTCCTGCGTGCTCATCGTCGCGCCGTCGGCCGCCAGCGACAGGAGCACGACACCCATGACCGCGTCGACATCCCCCCACACCGACGACATCGACCTGGACGCCCTCCGCGCCCGCTACCGCGCGGAGCGCGACCGACGCATCCGACCCGACGGCGCCGCCCAGTACCGGCGCGCTGCGGGACGCTTCGGCTACTACGCCAAGGATCCGTACACCGCGCGCGTCGAGCGCGATCCGGTGACCGACGCGGTCGACACTCTCGTCATCGGCGCCGGCTTCGGCGGCCTCCTCACTGCCAGCAGACTTCGCCAGGCCGGAGCGGATTCCATCCGGCTCATGGATGAGGCGGGCGACGTGGGCGGCACCTGGTACTGGAACCGCTACCCCGGCATCCACTGCGACGTGGAGTCGTACGTCTACATGCCGCTGCTCGAGGAGCTCGACTACATCCCGCAATGGCGGTACGCCCCGGGTGAGGAGATCCGCCGCCATGCGGTCGCCATCGCCGAGCGGTTCGATCTCTTCCGCGACGCGCTCTTCCAGACGCGGGCCACCGCGCTGACGTGGGACGACGATGCGGGACACTGGCGCGTCGAGACGGACCGCGGCGACCGCTTCACGGCACGCCACGTCGTCGTATCGTCGGGAACCCTCACCGAGCCCAAGCTGCCGGGGATCCCCGGGATCGAGACCTTCCGCGGCCACACCTTCCATACCAGCAGGTGGGATTACGGCTACACGGGCGGCGACGCCGGGGGCGGACTGACGAAGCTCGGCGACCGGCGCGTCGCGGTGGTCGGCACGGGCGCGACGGGCCTGCAGGTCGTACCGCACCTTGCCGAAGCGGCGGGCCACCTCTTCGTCTTCCAGCGCACGCCGTCGACGGTCGATGTCCGCGACAACCGCCGCACGGATCCGGCGTGGGCGGCATCGCTGCAGCCCGGGTGGCAACGGGAGCGGATGGACAACTTCCTCGCGGTGCTCGCCGGGGAGCCGGTGGAGAAGAGCCTCGTCACCGACGGATGGACGCAGACACCGCACCTGCAGCGGCAGATCATCTCGGGCGCGGTCGACACGTCGCTCTCGCCCGAGGACCGGGCGATCGCCGACGAACGCGCCGACGCCGAGACCATGAACCGCATCCGCGCTCGCGTCGACGAGGTGATCGACGACCCCGCGACGGCCGAGCTGCTCAAGCCCTGGTACCGCTATATGTGCAAGCGTCCCGGCTTCAGCGACACCTACCTGCCCGCCTTCAACCGCGAGAACGTGACCCTCGTCGACACGGCGGATCACGGCGGCATCACCCGCCTCACCGAGACCGCCATCGTCGTGGGCGACACCGCCTACGAGGTGGATGCCGTCATCTTCGCGACGGGCTTCGAGGTCGGGATCTCGGGCGTCATGTCGGGCACCCTGCCCGTGTACGGCCGGGGCGGGCAGACTCTGCTCGAGGCCTGGCGGTTCGGTCCCCGTACCCTGCACGGGTTCTCGACCCACGGCTTCCCGAACCTGTTCCACCTCGGGGCCGTCCAGAACGCGAACTCCGTCAACTTCGCCCACATCCTGCAGGACCAGGCGGAGCACATCGCCGCGGTGATCACGCGGGCCGAGGAGCGCGGCGTCCGCGTCATCGAGCCGAGCGTCGTGGCCGAGGAGGCGTGGGGGCGCGAGGTCGTGTCGACGGCGCACGACACGACGGCCTTCCAGGCGGAGTGCACTCCGGGCTACTACAACGGCGAGGGCACCCGCGCGATCACGGGCATGACGTACAGCCCGGGTCCGGTCGCCTTCCGCCGCCTCTTGGAGGAATGGCGCGCGGGCGACATGGCCGATGTGCTGGGCGCGCCGGCACCGGCGTCCGCGTCCGCCGCGCGGTGAACACGCCGGAGGAGCCGGGGCCATCCACATCCGCTATGGTGTGAGAATCATTCTCAATAAAAACCAGGTGGTGAGGACATGAAGGTCCGCAACTCGCTCAAGTCCATGAAGAACATGCCGGGGGCGCAGGTGGTGCGCCGCCGGGGTCGCGTCTTCGTCATCAACAAGCTCAACCCGCGGTTCAAAGCCCGTCAGGGATGAGCCTTCCTCCCCCGGCGGAGACGGTCGCGCGCGGCGCCGCCGTCTCCGCCGGGTGAGGCGCGCTAGGCGGAGAGCCGGTTCTCGCCCGCCGCCAGGTGGTCGTAGTCGGGGTTGCGAAGCAGCTCGTGCAGGTGACGACGGCGGACGCCCATGTTGCCGCCGTCGTAGACGGGGAAGCAGAGTACGTCCTGCATGATCTCGCCGAGAGCCGAACGATCGCCGTACGAGTCGACGCCGACCAGACGCATCGCGTCGTACACGGTCTGCACCGACAACTCGGAGTTGTAGATCTTCACCATGTTCGACAACTCGCGATCGAGCCCGCCCGTCTTGTCGAAGTGATCGGCAGCCTTCCACGCGAAGTAGCGCCCCACCTCGATCCGGGTCTTGATGTCGGCGAGCATGTACCCCGCATTCTGATGCTCGATGACCGGCACGCTGCCCGAGCGCTTCTCGGTCTTGACGAAGTCGTACGCGAGCTCGAACGCGGCGCGCATCTTGCCGACCGCGGCGGCCCCGATGCTCGAGCACGTCCAGGAGAAGGCTCCCTTCGTCAGGGCCAGGCCGTCGCCGGGAGCCCCGATGAGGTTGGAGAGCGGGACGCGCACATCCCGGAACTCCACGACCGGCGAATTGGTCGCGCGGTGCCCGAACGTGTCGATGATGCCGGTGATCTCCACTCCCGGCGTCCCCTTCTCGACCACGATGATCGCCAGCGACTCCTCCGGCGGCTTGGTCGGGTCGATCCGGCACACCACGCTGATCACGTCGGCGCCGTCATCGTCCCATCCGGAGGCGTTCGTCGTGTACGCCTTGCTGCCGTTGATGACCCACTCGTCGCCGTCCTGCACAGCGAAGGTCTGCACTCCGTACTGGGGATCCGGGTGATCGAAGTTCGCCCCGCCCGCCGACTCGGTGAACGCGATGGCGGCGAGCGCCGGACGACCGTCCAGGAACGGAGCGAAGAAGCGCTCCTTCTGCTCCGGCGTCCCGGCTGCGACGATCGGAAACAGTCCCAGCCCGGTGCCCAGGATCGCCGACGGCACATTGACGTCGATCCTCGCCAGCTCTTCGCACGCGAGAGCGAAATCCAGGTTGCTGAAGCGGTGTCCCCCGTTCTCGGCGGGGATCAGGCCGCGCACGAATCCCGCATCCACCATCTCTTGATAGAAGGGCTTCAGCGATCGGAATCGGACGAGGGGATCGGACGATGACGCGATGGCGCTCCCGACACCGCTCAGGACGTTCTCGGCGAAGTCTCGCGCCTGCAACCGCAGACCGAGCTGCTGTTCGGAGAGTGTGAAATCGATGGGCATCGGGGAGCTCCATTTCTGCCTGTTCGGGATGGGTCCGGGTAGCGTCGCAGGCTCGATCTCCCGGCGAATCGTACGAACGCGCACGGCAGGTGGGATGACCGTGCACACCGCGCTCATGTGAGGAAACGGTTACAGCGGGGAAATCCACGGCGAGGCAAGGGGAAACATCGCGTTGGTCTGCTGACTCTGCAACACGTCACGGCGCACACGATCTGCGGACCAGGGAAGGGAGCGGAGCCGTGCAACGGTGGAACACGACCGACCGCCCCACCTCCGAGCAGTACGCGTACTGGCGCGAAGTGGTGTGCGAGGCTTTCACCCCGCTTCGACCGACGGCTCGGGGCTCGCTGGACTCCTGGCGAGACTCCGGCCTCGACGGATGGGTCGACTCGCACGCGTTCGGCTCTGTCAACGGGGCGGAGATCGCCACGTGCGCGCAGACCATGCGTCATGACGACGAAGAGGTCAGCCGCGTGTCGGACGAGGTGGTGTTCGTCAACCTGATGCTGAGCGGGCGCTGCATGGTCAGTCAGGGCTCACAACACGCATGGTCGGGTCCCGGGACGTTCTCTCTCGTCGACGCCGCGCGTCCGTTCCGCCTCGATTACGTCGACGACTGGCGCACGATCTCCTTCCGAGTGCCGTCCTCGCAGATTCCGGAGGGCATCGGAGCGGGCCTCACGGCACAGCCGTTCTCGGCCGGCCGCGGGATCGGTGCCGTGCTCGCGGACACGATGCGCGCAGCGTGGGCGAGTGCTGCACAGCTGACCGATTCGCAGGCGAGCGCCACGGGTGCCGCGATCGCCTCGCTCGTGAGCGCTCTGGCACAGGGAGGGCCGAGGGACGGGGCCGAGGACGAACCCGCCCGAGACGACGCGCTGCGACGCAGTATCGAGCACTTCGTGGCGCGCCATCTCCAGTACGGCGACACCTCCCCCGGTGCGATCGCCCAGCACTTCGCCATCTCGGTGCGCAAGCTCCATCAGCTCTACGAGAGCGCCCCCCTGACGTTCGGCCAGACGGTCATGCGGTTGCGCGTGGAGAAGTGCGCGGACGACATGGTGTCGGCGGCAGGCCGCGTCACGCTCACGTACCTGGCGGCGAAGTGGGGGTTCAGCGACCTCTCGCATCTCAATCGCGCCTTCCGTCAGCATCTGGGTGACTCGGCGCGTGGATACGCAGCGTCGCATGCCTGACCGGATCCCGCGATCCATGCGCACGGTCGGCGGAGGATGGGGAGCCGACGGGGTGGGGCTCTGACTCCGCCCCGTCGGCCATCCGCGCATCGGGGGAGGATGCGGCTACGACACCGCCCCGACGACCGGCTCCGGATGCCGCGTCACCGCTTCCTCAGGCGCGGAGCGATTTCAGCGCGCCCGCCCACGCCTCGACCTGGCCGAACAGCACGCCGGCGGCGTCGGTGTGCTGCGCGCCGGGCGCGAAGGTGCTGAAGTTCTCGAAGTCGCTGAACAGCGAGAAGCTGAGCTGCTGACGCACATCGGCGAGCTGCAACTCGGCGGCGATGCCCCGCAGGTGCTCGATGGCGCGGGCTCCACCCAGGCTGCCGTACGACACGAACCCGGCCGACTTGTTGTTCCACTCCGTGTAGAGGTAGTCGATGGCGTTCTTCAGCACGCCCGAGGTGGAGTGGTTGTACTCCGGGGTGACGAAGATGTAGCCGTCGTACTGGCTGATCTTGGCCGACCACTGCTTGGTGTGCTCGTTCGCGTACGCGCCGAACGACGGCGGCGCAGCCTCGTCGAGGTGGGGCAGGGGGAAGTCGAGGAGGTCGACGAGCTCGTACGTGGCCTCGCGACCCGCCGCCTGTTCGACGACCCAGTCGGCGACTGCCTTCCCGTTTCGTCCGGGGCGGGTGCTGCCGAGGATGACGGCGATACGAAGGTCTGACATGGGGATTCACTTTCGTCCGGTGGTGGATTCGTCATTCCCGCAGGGCACGGGGATGTTCGGAAGGCGCGACGAAGCGCGCGGCGTCGCGCCGCGATCGCTCCGAGGTGGGCCGGTCAGGAGGGGGCGTCGAGCCCGAGATGTTCGCGCAGGGACTCGGTCATCTGCTCGACGTGGTCGAGCTGTTCCCGCGAGAGCGCATCGAGGAAGAGGTCCTGGATCGCCTTCAAGTGCGGAACGGACCCTCGCCGGAAGGCCGCGGCACCGGTGTCGGTGAGCACGATCTGGGACCCACGGCTGTCGTCGGCGCACCGTTCGCGGCGGATGAGCTCGCGCTTCTCCATCCTGCCGAGGTGATGCGAGAGCCGGCTGCGCTCCCACCCGATCGAGTCCGCGAGTTCTGAGGACCGCAACGACCGTCCCGCTGCCTCGCTCAGAGCCAGGAGGACGTGATAGTCCCCGGAGGAGAGGGCCGAGTCGCTCTGCAGTCGGCTCTCGAGGCGCGCTCTGAGGATCTCTGCCGTCTCGATGTAGTTGCGCCAGATCCGCAACTGCTCCGCATCGATCGACTTCCTGCCCTGCGTGCTCATGGCACCTCCCTGCGCTGTGCCTCCAGCATAAGGACGACTTTATTGACGTGTCAAGCTTGACACGTCAACTTCTATCACTGATGATTGACCCGTCAATCATTGGAGGATTCTTGTGGATGCTGTGCCGTTCGAACTGGGGCTGAACACATTCGGCGACGTCGCGAGCGATGACGGGCGGACGATGAGCGACGCGGAGACGGTGAGGCTGTTGATCGACGAGGCCCGCCTCGCCGAGGCCGTCGGTCTCGACGTGTTCAGCGTCGGTGAGCACTATCGCGAAGGGTTCGTCGACTCGGCGACCCCGGTCATCCTGGCGGGCATCGCGACGGCCACGTCGAGGATCCGCCTGGGGTCGGCGGTGACGGTGCTCAGCACCAACGATCCGGTCCGCCTCTACAACGAGTTCTCCACGCTCGACGCGATCTCGAACGGTCGTGCGCAGATGGTCGTCGGCCGCGCATCGCAGACCCAGTCGTTCCCCCTCTTCGGATACGACCTCGCCGACTACGAAGAGCTCTTCGAGCAGAAGCTCGAGCTGTTCATGAGACTGCAGCGCGAGGAATCCGTGACATGGTCCGGGACGGTTCGCGCCCCGCTGGTCGACCAGACCCTCCATCCCACGATGCGCCCCGGCGGGATCCCGACGTGGGTCGGCGTCGGCGGCAGCCCCGAGTCGGTGATCCGGGCGGCGCGGTACGGGCTTCCGCTGATGCTCGCGATCATCGGCGGCCAACCGGAACGTTTCGCCGGCCACGTCGACCTCTACTTCCGCGCGCTCGAGCAGTTCGGGCAGCCTCGCCTGCCGGTCGGGCAGCACTCCCTCGGGTTGGTCGCCGACACCGACGAGGAAGCAGCGGAGACATGGTGGCGTTCGTGGGAGCCGATGGTGACCATGATGAGCAAGGAGCGCGGCTTCTACCCGCCCACGCGAGAACGGTACGACCTCGAGCTGAGCACCGGTGCGCTGTTCGTCGGCTCGCCCGAGACGGTGGCGCGCAAGATCGCCCGGATGGTGCGCACGCTGCACCTCAGCCGCTTCGACCTCAAGTACGACGTCTTCGGACTCCCCCGGACAGCACGCGCCCGCTCCATCGAACTGCTCGGCACGGAGGTCGCTCCCCGCGTCCGGGAACTGCTCGCGGATGCGTCCTTCCGTGGCTGAGCCGCTGCCCACGATCGGGATCCTCGGTGCGGGCAAAGTCGGGACCGTCCTCGCACGCCTGTTCCTCGCCGAGGACTTTCCGGTGCTCATCGCCGGCTCCGGCGATCCGAGCCGGATCGAGCTCATCGTCGATGTGCTCGCGCCCGGCGCGCGCGCAGCCTCCGCCGACGCCGTCTCGGCGCAGGCGGACATCGTGATCCTGGCTCTGCCCCTGGGCAAGTACACCTCGGTCAGCCCCGCCCCGCTCGAGGGCACACTCGTCATCGACGCCATGAACTACTGGTGGGAGGTCGACGGGGTGCGCGACGACCTCAACGACCCCCGCGTGTCGACCAGCGAGCTCGTGCAGCGATGGTTGCCGCGGTCTCGTGTCGTCAAAGCGTTCAACCACATGGGCTATCACGACCTCGACGAGGGCCCCCAGCCGGCCGGCTCCGCGGGACGACGGGCCATCGGCATCGCCGGTGATGACGAGGCCGACCTCGACGTGGTCGCTCGCGTCGTCGATGCGGTCGGCTTCGACCCGGTGCGCGTCGGCTCGCTCCACGACAGCATCTCGCTGCAGCCGGAGAGCGAGCTGTTCGGGGCGAACCTCGCCGCCGACCAGGTGCGCGCCGCGGCAGAGCGCTTCCCCCGCTCCGAACGCGGACGCATCGTCGCCGCAGCGCGCGCCGATCACCTCGCCGCCCGCTCCTAGATCTCCACACCGCTCCGGCAGTCCTGCCGCATCCCGACCCACGAACGGAACCTCATGACCATCGCCCTCTGGATCCTCAACGCTCTTCTCGGCTTCGCGCTGTTCGCCGCCGGCCTCATGAAGGTCGTCCGCCCGCGCGCCGCGCTCAAAGAGCGCGGGATGAACTTCGTCGACGACTTCAGCGCCGGCAGCGTCAAGGCGATCGGCGTCGCCGAAGTCCTCGGAGCCCTGGGCCTCATCCTGCCGCTCGCCACGGGAATCGCTCCTCTCCTCACCCCGATCGCGGCGGTGGCCCTCGCCGTCACGATGCTCGCCGCGGCGGCCGTGCACGTGCGCCGCACGGAGAGCCCGGTCGTCACGCTGGTCCTGGCAACCCTGCTCATCGCGAGCGCGGTGATCGGCTTCATCGTGGTGCTCTGAGCTCCGCGGATCCCTCCTCGGGCGGTGTCGCTGCCGGGCCGCCGACCGGCAGGTCGATCGTGAAGGTCGTCGGCGTTCCCGGCGCACTGTCGATGAGCACGTGCCCGTCGTGGGCGTCGACGATCGCCCGAAGATTGGTGAGCCCGAGCCCGAACCCCTGGATCTCTCGTGAGCGTGCGGAGGGCGTTCGGTAGAACCGGTCGAAGACGCGGCGCTGTTCCGCATGGCTCACGCCGGGCCCGCTGTTGCTCACGGCGATGCGCACACGACCCTCCGACTCCTGGTACCGCACGGTGACCGGGCTTCCCGGGGTGCCGAACTTCACGGCGTTGGTGATCAGCTCCGTGACCGCGATGACGAGCTGGTCGGCGTCTGCTCGCGCGTGCAGCGGTGAGGCGCCGGCGACCTCCACGGCCATCCCGTTCGCCGCCGCGGCATCCCGCGTCCGCTCGGTCGCCGTTCGGATGACGCCTTCCACATCCAGGTCGACCAGGTGCAGGGTCTTCTCACCGCCGTGGGCCTGCAGCAGCTCGCCGACGCGGGTGAACAGATCGTTGGTCTTCCTCGTGACGATCTCGACGTAGCGCTGCAGCTTCTCGTCGGCGGGATCGAGCTCGTCGGCGATGAGGTCGAGGAACCCGGTGATGCTGGTGGTCGGGGTGCGCAGCTCGTGCGACACCGTCCGGAGGAACTGCTCGCGCACCTCGACCGCGTCGGCCAGCTCCGTCACGTCGTACGCGACGATCACGGTGCCGAGCAGCTGCCCGTCGTCGCGGTACACGCGGCTGGACGACGCCATGATGGCCACCTGCTCGTCGGGAGGCCCGAGCCATTCGACATGGTCCTGGATGATCTCGCCTCGGAGCGCCCGCGGGATGATCTGCTGGTCGTAGGGGATGACGCTCACCCTGTCGGCCGCCAGGACGTTGTCGCCGGCGTAGGGCGGCTCGTCGAGTTCGAAGCCCACCATCTGCGTCATGGCGTGGGCGAGCTTGTTCGCGACGTCGAGTCGGCCCTCGTTGTCGTAGAACGCCACGCCCGCGTTCACCGTGTTCAGGATGCCCAGAGCCACCGCCTCGGTGTCCTTCGCCTCGCGGAGCGCGGCCGATTGGGCGGCGGAGGCCTCGGTGAGACGGCGAGCATTCCGGCGGAGCTGCCGGGCGGCGACGAACACGATGACGGCGACGCCGACGATGAGGGTCGGCAGCGTGACGACGTTCGCCCACTCCACCGGGGTGTCGGGCCACGCACCGACGTAGGCGAACTGGAACGAGGTGATGAATCCGGCCCCGAACACCGCGACCACCATCCCGGGCCAGGCGAACCCGTAGGCGAGCCAGAGGATCGGGAACACCGCCAGCATGGTGACGGCGGGCACGAAGGGGAACAGCTCCGCCCGCACGAGGGCGACGGCCAGAAGGTCGGCGACGGCGACGAGGATCATCCACGACGGTCGATACCGCTCCCAGGGAACGACGATCGCCGCGAGTGTGGCGACCGCGGCGATCCCGAATCCGATCAGCATGGCCGGGGTCGACAACCCCTCCGGGTGCACGATCGCGGCGATCATCGCGATGAAGAGCACGCCCAACGCGAACGGGAGCTGAGCTCGGAGGAAGACGCGGATGCGGCCGCGCCGAGTCGCTCCCTGCTCGAACAATGGCATCCGTGACCCCCTCGCATGAGCCGCCGCCCCATCTCTCGACCGGCGTCGGCACGGACGCGATGCCACCCGAGCATTTCTCGATCGGGCGTCGGCGGCGTTGCCGACTCGGCTCCCGCGTCTGTGTTCCGATCCTATTGAGGACCTGTGCGTTCGAGACGACGACGCGGGCGCCGCACCCTCACGAGTCGAAGCCGACGCCGAACAGTCCCGCCAGGCGCAGGAGCGGACCGTCCTTGCCGCCGTTCTGATCGGAGTGCGCCACGGCCCGCCGCATCCACTGGATGAGCGGGTACGCGAGCGGCTCGGGCGGGATGGGGATCGGCAGCCGGCGCGACATCCGCAGCCTCGTGCGCTCGGTCTCCGCGCCGTCCAGCAGGTCGAGCATGACGTCGGCGCCGAAGCGGGTCGCGCCCACGCCGAGCCCGGTGTAGCCGGCGCTGTAGGCGACCCGGCCGCCCTTCGCGATGCCGTGGAACGCGGTCAGCTGCGTCGACATGTCGATCGCCCCGCCCCAGGCATGCGTGAACCGGATGCCCGCGAGCGGCGGGAACGTGGCGAAGAAGTGGTCGGCGAGGCGCTGGAACGTCTCGGCGCGCTGGTCCTGAGAGGCGCGGATGCGGCGACCCCGGTGGTACACCGCGTCGTATCCGCCGAACAGGATGCGGTCGTCGGCGGTCTTGCGCAGGTAGTGGAACTCGCGCGAGGAGTCGGTGATGCCGTGGCGTCCGGTCCAGCCGATGGCGGCGAGCTGCTCCTTGGAGAGCGGTTCGGTCACCAGCACGTAGTCGTAGATCGGCACGGTGAACAGCCGCAGCGCGGGCAGCAGCGACGGGAACGCGTTCGTGGCGAGCGCGACGCGACGCGCGCGGACGTGCACGTCGCCGGCGCGCGCCGTCATCCCGTCCCCGGCGGTGCGGAGCCCCCGCACCGGAGTGTTCTCGTGGATCTCGACGCCGAGTCGCTCCGCGGCCTCGGCCAGCCCCCACGCGAGCTTCGCGGGATGCACGTAGGCGACGTCGCCGGCCTCGTACAGACCCGCGCGATACAGCGGCGAGTGCACGAACACGCCGAGGTCGTCGCGGGCGAGGAAGCGGGCGTTCTCGCCGTCGGCGGCCTCCCGCAGCCACGCGATCTGGTGCGGCTCGGTGGCCACGGTGAGCATCCCGGTCGTCTCCCATTCGGCATCGATGCCGTGGGTCTGCAACGCCTCCTGGAACGCGGCGAAGTTCTCCTCCGCCAGGCGGTCGAGCACCGGCATGTCGGCGGCGAAGTGCAGCTGACCGTTCTCCTCGCCGTGCGTGAGGGTCGCCTCGCAGAACCCTCCGTTACGACCGCTCGCCGCCCAGCCGATTCGACGGGCCTCCACCAGCACGACCCGGCGATCGGGATGCCGTTCCTTCGCCAGGAGCGCGGTCCACAGTCCGCAGAAGCCGCCGCCGACGATCAGCAGGTCGGCGGTCGTGTCGTCGGCGAGCGCCGGTCGCGGTTCCGGGCGCGCCGGATCGTCGAGCCAGAAAGGGGTGGCGGATGCACCGGCGAGCGCGGCGCGCAGCACGGCCGGATCGGCCTGCAGGTCGTGGCCGTAGGCGGTGGGCACGGTCATGGCGGCTCCTTCGCGGCGGGCGGCAGATGACTACAGTCTGCGCAGCCGGTCGCCCACCGTCCAGAGGCGGCTTCACCAGAGAGCGATGTGCGAACGGGGGCAGGGCCGACGCAGCACGCCGACCCCGCCCCCGTTCCGCACCTCAGAAGACGATGGGGCCGCCGATGCCGCCCTCGGGGGCGATCGACTCGATCCGGGCGAGGTCGCCGGCCGTCAGGCTCACATCAGCGGCACCGATGTTCTCCGCCACCCGCTCGCGGCTGCGCGAGCCGGGAATCGGGACGATGTACTCCTTCCGGGCGAGGAGCCAGGCCAGCGACAGCTGGGAGAGCGTGGCGTTCTTCTCCTCTGCCAGTGCGGTGAGCTCGTTGACGATGGCGACGTTCGCGTCGTAGTTCTCCGGCGCCCACCAGGGGACGTTGTGCCGGAAGTCGCCGGCGCCGTACTCCGAGCGGGGCTTGACCGCGCCGGTCAGGAACCCGCGGGCGAGCGGTGAGTACGCGACCAGGCCGATCCCGAATTCCTCGAGCACCGGGAAGAACGCCTCGGACTCGTGCGAGAAGACCGAGTACTCCGTCTGCAGGACGCTGATGGGGTGCACCGCGTGAGCCGCGCGGAGGTTGTCCGGGGTCGTGTTGGACATGCCCAGATACGCGACCTTGCCCGCGTCCACGAGCTCCTTCATCGCACCGATGACGTCCTCGACCGGAACGGCCGGGTCGTGCACGTGCTGGTACAGCACGTCGATGTGGTCGACGCCGAGGTTCTTCAAGCTGGCGTCGACCACGGCGCGGATGTGGTCGGGCTGCGAGTTGGGGCTGAACGCGGGCGCCTCGAAGCCGAACTTCGTGGCGATCGTCACTTCGTCGCGGATGGGGGCGAGCGCGGCGCCGAGAAGCTTCTCGCCCTGACCCCATCCGTACATCTCCGCCGTGTCGAAGTGCGTCACGCCGAGCTCGTGGGCGTGACGGATGGCGGCGATGGACGCGGTGTCGTCAGTCGGGCCGTACCCCACCGCCGTGCCCATCGCCCCGTAGCTGATCGCCGATGCCGTCAGGCCCTGCTGGCCAAGAGTGCGTGTCTGCATGATGTCCTCTCGAATACCGATCTACGACAGACTACGCCTTAATTGTCTTACTCAGACACTTACGGCGTGGGCAGTAGGATTTGGGCATGCCCGACCTTCCTCCGCGCCAGGCTCCGACGCTGCGGCAGATGACCCGCGACGCTGTGCGCGCGCGGATCGCTGACGCTGCCATCGACCTGTTCGCCGAGCACGGGTTCGATCAGGTCACCGTCGAGCAGATCGCGACGTCCGTGGGCATCTCGACGCGCAGCTTCAACCGGTACTTCCCCGCCAAGGAGGACGTCGTGATGGGCGGCGATGGGGTCGCGTGGGGCGAGCTCGTCTCCGACGCCTTCGTTGCTCGCCCGGCCGAGGAGCCGGTGTGGTCGTCGCTGCACGCCGCCTATGCGTCGATGCTCGCCACATCCACCGGTCCGCAGGACCGGCAGAAGCTCGCGATGCGCGTGCTCATCAGCGCCCCGACGCTGCGCGCACGCAACCTCGAGAAGCACCTCGCCTGGGCCCAGCTGCTCACTCCCCTCGTCGCCGCACGCCTGACCGGCGCGGATGCGGAGGTGCGCGCCGAAGCGATCGTGCAGGCCAGCCTGGCCTGCCTCGACGTCGCGCTCCTCGCCTGGGCACGCGAAGACGAGCACCGCTCACCCAGCGCGATCCTGCAGACGACCTTCGATGCGCTGTCGGCGACGGTCTGAGGCGCCCTCACTGCAGGCGGGTCAAGCCCATACCGCCGAGCACAACCATAGCTTTGCAAAGTGGTTTGTGATACAAACTTGATATGGACAACGCATCCGAGGACCGCCCGCTCGACCCCGCCGGCATGCTCGATCTTGTCGAGCGCCAACAGGACCATGTCGTGCGCAGCTCGGCGCAGCTCATCCCCTGGATACTGTTCACCTGGGCGGTGGCCTGGACCCTCGGATACATCGCCCTCTGGCTCGTCGATGGGCTCCAGCCGACCTTCTCCCTCCCGAGCGGGGTCGCTGCCGCGATCTTCTTCGGGCTGACAGCGGTGGCGATCGCCGCGTCGGCCGTGCTCGGCCCGCGGAGCGACAGAGGGGTCCAGACCACGAAGGATTCGGCGTTCACCGGCACCGTCTTCGGTGTGGCGAGCGCGGTGGCGCTGACCAGCATCTTCGTCCTCGGTGTTCAGTTGACAGCTCACGGGATGCCGCCCGAGGTCGCCGGCGTGTACTTCCCCGCGATCTACACTCTGGTCGTGGGAGTGATCTACCTGATGGCCGGGGCCGTGTGGCGTGCGGTGCCGTGCGTCGTGCTCGGCGCCATGCTCGTGGCCGTCGCCCTGGTGGCGGGCTTCTTCCCCTACCCGTCGCCGTACCTCGTGGTCGGTCTGGCCGGCGGCGGCGTCTTCCTCGGCGGCTGGGTCGTCACCCTGCTGTGGGTGCGCGGACGCGGCGGGTCCGCGCGACGATGACCGATCTCGATCCCGTCATCCACGCGCAGAACCGACTGCGCATCACCACGACGCTCGCCACACTCGAGCCCGGGGAATCGATGGCCTTCCCCCGGATGCAGGAGCTCCTCGAGATGACCGCCGGCAACCTCTCGACCCATCTGCGCAAGCTCGAAGACGTCGGATACGTCGACGTGACGAAGACCCATCAGGGCCGCACGCCGATCACCTATCTCTCCCTGACCGTGACCGGACGCCGAGCGTTCGAGGACTACACGCAGCAGCTCCGTGACCTCCTGGGCGGTGGCCTCCCGCATCGCTCCGACGGGTGAGCGGATCATCGGAATCGACATCACAGCCAGCGCTCGTACGCTTCACCCCCGCGTCATCGCGACCCGCCGTGAACCCTCGCCGGAGCGGCGAAGAGGTCAGCCGACGCGGAGAGACGCCATGGCGTTGTCGAGGTAGATCCCGAACGGCTCTTCTCGATCCGAGGCGAACCAGGCCTGTCGAGCGGCTTGCATGCACGCGAACGCCGCGCCGACGATCGCCGCGGGACGCGGATCCGAAGGATCGGACGAGCGGCCGGCGAGCCGGACGGCGACGCGACCGATGAGTAGCTCCTGGACGCGCTGCATCTTCTCCAGGTACCGGGCGTAGAGCTGGGGCGTGCTGCGAACGATCTCGTCCATGGCGTCGTTCCGGGCGCGCTGATGATCGTCCTGCACGTAATCGAGAGTGATGTCGAAGACTCGTCGCAGCGACTCCCACACGGGCTCATCGACCGGACGATCGTCCAGCGCCTCAGCCATCCGATCGGCGAACAGATCGTACTTGCCGATCACGAGGTCGTCCTTCGACGGGAAGTACCGGAAGAAGGTGCGCTTCGACATGCCGGCAGCGGCCGCGATCTGATCGACGGTGGTGCCGTCGTACCCCTGCGCGACGAACAGATCCTGCGCCACCGACGTCAGCTCGGTCTGCACGAGACGTCGTGTGCGCTCACGAATCGGCACCGGGGGTGTCTCGCTCATCCACTCATCATATCCCCAGGATGCGGAATTGACACCGAGTGACAAGATAGACATATAGTTTCCATGCGGCGTCAGAGGGGCGCCCTCATCGGAGGAGCATCATGAGCAAGGTCTGGTTCGTCACTGGTTCGTCAAAGGGATTCGGTCGCGAGTTCGTGCTCGCCGCCTTGGAGCGTGGCGACAAGGTCGCCGCGACCGCTCGCAACACCGACACCCTCAGCGACCTGGTCGAGAAGTACGGCGAAGCCCTCCTCCCCCTCCGGCTCGACGTCACCGACCGCGATCAGGTGTTCGCCGCAGTCACGAGCGCCCACGAGAACTTCGGCCGGCTGGATGTCGTCGTCAACAACGCCGGCTACGGCCTCTTCGGCACCGTCGAAGAGATCACGGAGCAGCAGCTCCGTGATCAGCTCGAGACGAACCTGTTCGGCGTGTTCAACGTCACCCAAGCGGTTCTGCCCATCCTGCGCGAGCAGGGCTCGGGGCACATCATCCAGATCTCGACCATCGGTGGCGTCGCGGCGTTCCCGAGCCTGGGTGGCTACCATGCGTCCAAGTGGGCGCTCGAAGGCCTCACCGAGTCCCTCGCCCAAGAGGTCGCCGGCTTCGGGATCAAGGTCACCCTCGTCGAGCCCGGCGGGTTCGACACCGACTGGAACGGGGCCTCATCCACCGTCGCGGATGCACTGCCGGCGTACGCGCCGCTGCACGAGGCCATGGCACAGCGCATGGCCGGAGCACCCCAGCCCAAGCCCGTCGGGTTCGGCTCGGCCATCCTCAAAGTCGTCGACGCCGAGAAAGCACCGCTGCGCGTCTTCTTCGGAGAGCAGCCCACGCAGATCGCTCCGCACATCTACCAGCAGCGCCTGGCGGAGTGGGCCGAATGGGCCCCTGTCTCCCGCGAAGCCGAGGGCAAGTAACACCTCTCATCTCCGAGGGGGCGGGCGACCGACAGCCCGCCCCCTCTCTTCGCTGGGGGCGACTGTCGACCTCGAACCGACCGCGGAGCGTAGCCGCGTGGACCCGTGCGCTCGTTGCTTGGGATGGGTAGCCTCGAAAGCGTGCTCATGGTCGGCTGGCTCGTTGCGGCTGCGGGAATCGTCCTGTTCCACGCAGCACTCACGATCACGTTGCGCGCCAATGCGACGACCCGACTCCCTTTCTACCGAAACGCCGAGATCGTTCCTCCCGGATCCGTCGTGCTGCGTTCTGTCGGCGCGGGTCTCATCGTCCTCGGGGCCGTGCTTCTCAGCACAGAGGCCTTGTACTGGCCGTTCGTCATCATCCTGGCCGGCCCGATCGCGGCGCTCGCAGTGATCACCTGGCACAACAGGAAGATCGCGGCACGACGAACTACCTGAAAGCGCTCGGGGTGATCGACGGGCCGTGTTCACCCACCCTCAGCGGCGAAGACATCATCCAGACCCCGTCCGCCGTCATCGCGCAGTGCGGGCTCCAGGTCACTCTCGACCGTCATCGCCGTCGCGCCGAGCGGCGGTTCAATCGCGACGTTCTTCGGCGGCTTCGCGAGTGAGGACGTCTCTCGCGATCCCGTCGCCAGCGGGAGTGTTCGAAAGCCATACGACAGCCCCAGGCGTGGGAATCTCATTCCCCCAGTCCCGCTCCCATCCCTCACGGATACGGGCCATCGCAGGCGTCGCGCTCAAACGCCATTCGTGAAAACCGTCGTCAAGCACATCACCCGGGACGACAAGCCCGCTCCGAAGTGCGTCCTCCACCAGGGCCAACGTTGCCTCACGAACGCTCCCTGCCGGATCCGCGCCGCGTGCCACTGACCGGGCCGCTTCGGCCAGGTAGGTCCAGTCGTCGAGTCCACGGATGAGTAGATCTTCCAGTCCGGTTCGCATTCTCATCCCCAGCTCCGCGTCAGACATCCGGGCCATCGCCGCGTCGTCACTGGATAGCCGCTCCGACTCCGGTCCTCCACTCGAGAGTAGATCTAAGCACGCACGTCACCGAAGGTAAGCGTCACCTCCCCGACTCTCACCGGAGAACTCGGCCTGACGGACGTCAGTCACCATCCAGCAGCCCACGATCCACCACCGAAAACTCAGCGCGCGGCTTCACCCACAGCGGACTAGGTGCCCCCACGTGTGGGGCGGACCCGGGGCTACTCTCTCGCCGCGTACTTTCGCAGAACGTGCTGCGCACGATGCCTTGCCTGCTGGGACGCCCACTCTGCGTGAGTGATCTCATCGAGCAGCAGCTTCTCCGCCTCATCCGGCGTCCCATCATCGAGCCAATCCAGCGCCCGCAGGACCCAGTAATCCAGGCGCGTCAATACCGCCATGCTCGCGACCAGGCCTAACGGAACCGTCGCTACGAGCGAACCCGGCGCACGATCGAGTTCCGCCTCGCGTTCAGTGAGTTCCGAGACGACACTTCGCCGAGAGCGCTCGAGGCAAGGAAGCAGCGCGATCGGATGCGCCGGATCCAACTCGCGCTTCGGCTCACTCAGGCCGCCAACGTAGAGAGAGGTACCGACGAGGCCCAGCCACGACGACTCGTCCAGCCGCAGGACCGGAGTCCATGCTGAGTCAACGGGCAGCGTCACGTCCATAGCCTTGCATCGTAGCTAGAGCACGCCCGCCCCGGCATCGCTGCCGAATGTAAACACCGGACAGACCGGGAAGGTGTCCGAAACCGATCGGATGGCTGACCTCGCGCTCTCGATAGCTGCCGGGTCGAACCTGATCGATCGGCGTCTCAAATCGAATGTCGCGCTGTCATCGAGTACGACGACCGTGTAGACACTCACCGAGAACATTCCGGCGATCACCCGTCGAGGAACCCGAATTCGCAGCGCTCGGAAAGACGTTCAAATCTCTACAGCCTGACATCCAGGACTCCCATGTCCGCGATGCCCGCCGTCGCCCCGCAACAGATCACTTGCCCCAGTCCGACGAGAGGATCTTCCCTGTCCGCCAGTCGAGAGCGACCAAGAACCCGCTCCATGTCGACGCGAACAACTCGTCGCTCCCATCGAGGGTGACGGTTGCGTAGCTTTCGACCTGCTGACCGGGCGGGAGTTCCGCGCGCCACACCACCTCTCCCAGCCCATCTACTAAGGCCAAATTGTGCTTCCGTCCGCCCGCCCCGACGGGGTTCGACAACACGAGCACCCCGTCTACCTGCGGCACCACTGCGATAAAGCGGACGTCACGACCGTCGGGTTGCACGCGGCGCCGCGGCGACCCTTCGATGAGAATCTCCAACCACCCATGGACGAGCGCGAACGCCGGAGCACCAGTCATCGGAGAACCTCTCCCGCGCCGAACGCCGACTGCGGTCCTTGGTTGAGCAGCTGCATCTGCGGCTCCCGGCCGACATTACCGAATGCCGCCCATGCCTCACCAACATGGGCTCTCGCCCCCACTGGCAGCTTGACGGAGGATGCACGAAGGAACTTCTCATTTCTCTATCCCGGAGATCCTGCAGGGAGGAAGAAAACCCTCGACCTCTGCGTAATCAGGACTCGCGGGGCTTCTCAAGTGGCGGTGACGGTGGGATTTGAACCCACCGCGGGGAGGGGCCCGTCAACAGACCGCACTGTTCACGCGACTACGCCCGGGACACCACACCTAGCCGGCTAATCACTCAAGCCGTTCCTGTGACATGTGACGTCCGCGAACCAATCCGCTGTCATCGACGCGGCGTTCCAATCCCCATCGGGTTCAAGAACACAAAGGACAGCTCGTGCGGCCCGTCCGCGCGAGGACGCCATCCCCCGCGAGGGAAGTGTGTCGACATATGCCCAAACGTCTTCCTTCGCCCGGAGAAGGTCTTCAGGCCTGCCGTGCTGCGTGAGCCAGTACCGTTCGGCAGCAAGCACCGCGCCCTGGACGGCATCTGGAATATCGATCCCTCGTAACTTGCCGAGGAGAACCATCATCAGTGCAGGCCACTCGCCGATCGTGTTCTTCTTCGCGAACGCCGTTGCCTCGGCCAACAGGTCATCTGAACTCAGTCGGTCGTTACTCCGAACTCTTCAAGCACCCGCGCGGCGTTCGCGAGAACTGAACAACGCACCCAGCGCCGTGCCGGCCCGCGCGCTTCATCGGAGCGCGAAGAACACCACGATGCCGATCACACCTGCCAGTACGGACACGCCGCCGAGGATCTGCCCCCAGAAGGTCAGCGGCCGACGCGGGTCACCCGCCTTCAAGTGCCCCCATGCCGTGTTCGCGAGGATGAAACCGAGAACACCCAAAGCGATCGACAGTGGCGGGAAGAAGAAGGCGAATGCCACGCCGAGCGCTCCCACAACGATCGCGACGATCCGGCCTGGACCCACCGCCCACGGCTGGACGACGGGGCGCCCGTCGATTCCCATCGGAGGCTTCTCGTTGCGGAGCGCGCGCCCGATGTCCTGCCGCAATGTCAACGGAGCGCTCGGACCCGACGGTGCGTCCGGTGTGTGATCCGCGCCCGCGTGACTATGTGGATGCTTCATGTTCCTGCCGCCCGTTCCAGAAGAAGACGAAGACACCGGGCCGCCAACACATCGACCCCTCACGAACGCTTCGCACGCTCACTGCTCATTTGTCCAGACGTCACAGAGGGCGACGACACTATCGGATCCCCACAAATGGACGTCGACGGTTTCCACGTCGCCGATGAACCATCCCAGGCGCACAAACCCCATGATCGTTGCGAGGTCCACGAAATCCTCGGCGTCCAGAGGCGCGTTCTCTACGACGGTGACGAGCTTGGGCCCGAGAGGCGGGATGAACTCGCCCTCAAGATGTTGCGCAAGGTACGCCGCGAAACCGGGCCAATCTGGTAAATCCAGCGAGGTCGACCACTCGCGAGAAGTGCCATCGAATGCGCGCGGACCCCGAGTGGCGAGATCAGCGTGCAGCCACTTCAATGACTCCGCGTAGTCGACATCGACTCGAGCCGGATCAGCGGTCGAGAGTTCGGCGATCTTCGACAACGCCTTGGCTGCGGCCTTTCGAGCCCAGGGACGCCTGTCGTTCAATAAGGCCTGCAGGCCCGGGCCCGCCTCTGGAGCTGGATGCTTGATCAAGGCCGAAGCGGCATGCCCATTGACAGTCGCATCCGGCAACAGA
Organism: Microbacterium sp. NPDC089189; assembly: GCF_040685095.1. NCBI lineage: Bacteria > Bacillati > Actinomycetota > Actinomycetes > Micrococcales > Microbacteriaceae > Microbacterium > Microbacterium sp. NPDC089189. The sequence continues at coordinate 24,559 of NZ_JBFBHG010000003.1, read as the reverse complement.
CTCACGAGGACGTCCGCCGCCTCCCGTCGCTTTGATCGACCGAATCCGAGGACTAGCATCTCCCGCGCGCGTCCGTACTTCGGGTCTGCTGCGATAGTCGCAAGGTCGTCGAACCACGCATCGTCCCACGTGGCGCCGAGTGCGTCTCCGATCGCCCACCGAAGATCACTGTCGCTCGCCCCGTCGCAGGTGTGGAAGAGGGCAATGAGCGGAGCGACTGCTGCGGGCCGAGCCCACGGCACGCCTAAGGAGCGCACCACTTCCTTCAGCGAGCGCTCGTCATGAATCTCACCCAACGCTTCAATCAAGACGGCGATGGCGCTCGAATACCGCTGACCCGAGTTACGTAGTTCCGCTAGAGACCCGACCTCGTAGCCCAATGCCGCCAAGCGGGCCAGAAGTGACTGCTTGGCGATCTCGTCCGACGTGTTCACGGAAGTATCCACTTTAGGTTGAGCACCCCGGCATCGTGTGCCGCCTGGAGCGGCCCGCTCGGCTTTGTTGACTCGCGAATGTAGACGTTGAAGACGAGATTCTCCTGCTCGGCGTAGGCGGCAAAGTCCCGCAGTTGTGCAGTATACGAAAGACGTTGCGTGTTCTTGACCTCCCCGATGACGGTCTCGGTGAGCTCGTCAGGAATTCGGTAGGTGGCCGCACCGCTAGCTGATGGGATGTGTGTTGTATTTTTGTTCACCCCCGCAAGAATCTCTCCGACCCGACCCGACCCGACCCGACTCACGCACAGCATCCATGGTTTTCGCGGCTGCCGATTGCAGCTCGGGAGCAGCCTGCGCCGGCGCGAACGTGAAGGCAGTTCAACGCATGCTCGGACATGCGTCAGCGGCGGAAACACTCGACACGTACGCGGACCTGTTCGACGACGATCTCGATGGCGTCGCGCACGCTCTCGACGCAGCTCGCCACAGCGCCTTTCTCCTGTAGCAGGAGTCCGAGCCCACCCAACGTGAACAGCTGCCGCCGCAGCTTCCACAGCACCCCGCGCAACCCGGAGGCCCATCCATTAGATGAGGCCGTCGCGAACGGCTTTTCTCGTTTTTACTCACGAGCCATTCCGCGACAAGAAAGAAGCCCCGCGATCCTTGTAAAAACAAGGATCGCGGGGCTTCTCAACTGGCGGTGACGGTGGGATTTGAACCCACGGTAGGGGTGAACCTACACAACATTTCGAGTGTTGCACCTTCGGCCGCTCGGACACGTCACCGCCGAACAGCTTACGTCAGCCCGCGCCACGCCGCCAATCGGCGCCCGCGGCCCGCCGCATCCGCTCCGCGCATCGACGAAGGGAGGAGATACGGCGAGGGGAGGAGGAGAACAGCCGGATGCGTCCTCCGCTCGCTGTATCTCCTCCGCTCGGCCGCGGCCGCCTGCCGCGGGGGCATCGATCGCGCCCGCCGCCGCGCACCCGCCGCCGCGCGCCTCCGCCCCACCACAGCAGAGGGTCAGCGCACGAGGGCGGCGGCTCCCGCGATCAGGTCGACCGCGCGAGAGGGCTCGTCGATGCCGGCGGCGAAGACGTAGGTCGCCGTGAAGCCGGCCGCGGCCAACTCGTCGACGGTCGCCGCCACCGTCGCGGGGGTCGACGACGGGTTCACCGCGATCATGGCGGTCTTCTCGATCTCGTCGTAGTCGCGGCCGGCCGCGTCGCAGTGACCGCGCAGCACGTCGAGCTTGTGCGTCGGCACCCCCTCCATCGCGCCGAGGTTGCACGCGTCGGCGTATTGGGCGACGAGCTTGAGGGTCTTCTTCTCTCCCCCGCCACCGATCATCAGGTAGGGCTTCGTCACGTTCTGCGGCGAGTTGAGCGTGCGCTCGAGCTGCCAGATCGCTCCCTCGTACGGCTCTTCCGAGTCCGACCACATCTGCAGGCAGATCTGCAGCGTCTCCTCCAGCTCGCGGAACCGTTGCGCCACCGGCGGGAACGGGAAGCCGAGCCCGCGGCACTCCTCCTCGTTCCAGGCGGCTCCGATGCCGAGCCCCACCCGGCCGCCCGAGAGGACGTTCAGCGTCGAGATCTGCTTGGCCAGCAGCGAGGGGTGCCGGTAGATCACTCCGGTGACCAGCGTGTGCAGCAGCGCCTTCTCGGTGTGGGCGGCGATGAAGCCGAGCGTCGCGTACGCCTCGAGCATCTCGTGCTCGACCGGACCGATGCCCGGCAGCTGCCAGAAGTGGTCCATGACGGTGATGCGCTGGATGCCGGCTGCCTCCGCGTTCCGCACATGCGCCGCCAGCGCGGGGCCGAGCTGCGCGGCACCGCTCTTCCAGGTGAAGTCCGCGATGTGGATACCGAATTCCATGACGTCGTCCGTCCCGGACGGATGCCGCATCCGCCCTCCGGACTCAGGGTACGACCGCCCCGCCCCGCCGGGGCCGTCTGCGCGCGGATGCCGATGCGATGCCGAGCCCTTACTCCCGGAAGAAATGCGCGCGCCGCGCGAGCGCCGCTGACAGACTGGACCCATGTCTGCGATCGAGAACTCGAAACTCACTGTCGTCGGCGCGGGGAGCGTCGGATCCTCCGTGGCCTATGCCGCCCTCATCCGCGGTTCGGCCCGTCACGTCGCGCTCTACGACATCGCCACCGAGAAGACCGAGGCCGAGGTGCTCGACCTCGCGCACGGTGCGCAGTTCACCGGTTCGAGCGACATCATCGGCGGCAGCGACATCTCGGTCGTCGAGGGCTCGCACGTCGTGGTGATCACCGCCGGCGCCAAGCAGAAGCCGGGGCAGACCCGCATCGAGCTGGCCGGCGTCAACGCCAACATCATCAAGAACATGATGCCGCAGCTGCTCGAGGTCGCCCCGAACGCGATCTACGTCATCGTCACCAACCCGTGCGACGTCCTCACGGTGCTGGCGCAGGAGGCCACGGGCCTTCCGGTCGAGCGCATCTTCGCCTCGGGCACCGTGCTCGACACGTCGCGCCTGCGCTGGCAGCTCGCCCAGCGCGCCGGCGTCTCGCCCTCGAGCGTGCACGCCTACATCGCCGGCGAGCACGGCGACACCGAGTTCCCGCTGTGGTCGAGCGCCTCCATCGGCACCGTCCCCATCCTCGACTGGAAGACCGGCGGCAAGGAGCCGATGACGGTCGCCGAGCTCGACCAGGTCGCGATCGACGTGCGCGACGCCGCCTACAAGGTCATCCAGGGCAAGGGCGCGACGAACTACGCGATCGGCCTCTCGAGCGCCCGCATCGTCGAGGCGATTCTGCGCGACGAGCACGCGGTCATGCCGGTCTCGACGGTGCTGAGCGACTACCACGGCATCGACGGCGTCGCCCTCTCGGTGCCCTCGATCGTGAGCGCCTCGGGGGCCGTGCCCATCCCCGAGACCTCGTTCGACGACACCGAGCTCGAGCTGCTGCACCGCTCGGCCGACGCCCTGCGCCAGGCCGCCGCCTCGCTGCGCTGATCCGCGTGATCGAGCTCGCCTCCGCCACCTGGGAGGAGGTGCGGGACTTCCTCTCCGGGGGCTCCCGCATCGCCGTCCTGCCGTTCGGCGCGCTCGAACAGCACGGCCCGCACCTGCCGTTGGCGACCGACACCCTGCAGGCGGATGCGGTGGCGCGGGGCCTCGCCGACGTGCTCGAGGCCGCGCTGCTGCCCGCGATCCCGCTCGGCAACACATGGAGCAACGACGCGCTGCCCGGCACCGTGTCGATCAGCGCCGACACCGTCACCGCCGTGTGCAGCGACGTCGCGGGATCGCTCGAGCGCGCCGGGTACGCCCTGCTCGTCGTGGTGAACGGCGACTTCGGCAATCGCCTGCCACTGCAGCGCGCCGCCGAAGCCTCGGCCGCCCGCGGCGGACTGCCGGTCGTGGTGCTCGACTACCCCGGCCTCGTCGAGATCGGCGATGCGGTGAAGGAGTCGCCCTGGGCCGCACCCGGGCTGTGTCACGCCGACGAGCTCGAGACCTCGATGGTGCTCGCGGTCGCGCCCGCGCTCGTGCACACCGACCGGATGGCGCCGGCCTACCCCGAGCTGCCGGCCGACTTCGGGCTGCGCCAGATGGCACTCGCCCCGCTCTCGCCGACCGGGGTGTTCGGCGATCCACGTCCGGCGACCGCCGAGAAGGGCGAGCGGATCATCGCGCACGTCGTCGCCGAGAGCGCGGCCGTCGTCCGGCGCGTGCTCACGGGGCTCGGCATCGTCTGACCCCAGACCATGTCCCACTTTTCCCCGCCTGAGCGGCCGCCAGGCGGGGAAAAGTGGGACATGCCGGCCGAAAAGTGGGACATGGTCGGTGGGCGAGAGCTCGCAGGGTGCGCCCACCCCTGCAAGCGTCGACTCAGTCGCGGCGGGAGCCGGGGATCGCGCCGATCAGCTCGCGCGTGTACGGGTCACCGGGGTCGCTGAAGATGCGCTCGGCCGACGCCTGCTCGAGGATCCGACCGCCGCGCATCACCGCGACACGGTCCGAGACCTGCCGGATGACCCCGAGATCATGCGAGATGAACAGGTACGTCAACCCGTGCTCGGCCTGCAGATCGACGAGCAGCTGCAGCACCTGCTCCTGCACCGACACATCGAGCGCCGACACCGGCTCGTCGAGGACGACGAGCTCGGGACGCAGCGCCAGGGCTCGGGCGATCGCCACGCGCTGGCGCTGACCACCCGAGAGCTGCGCGGGTCGCCGCTCGATCAGCTCGGGAGCGAGGCGCACCTGCGACAGCAGATCGCGGACGATTCCGGTGCGCTCGGCGCGGGCCACGCCGAAGGCTGCGAGGGGCTCGGCGATCAGCCGGGCCACCGACATCCGCGGGTCGAGCGAACCGAACGGGTTCTGGTAGACCACCTGGATGCGCCGGCGCAGCTGCCGGAGCGCCTCGCCGCGGAGCGCCGTGATGTCGGCGCCGTCGAAGTGGATGCTGCCGGTGTCTGCCGAGATGATGCGGGCCACCATGCGGGCCGTCGTGCTCTTGCCCGACCCCGACTCGCCCACGAGCGAGAAGGTGGTGCCGCGGGGCACCGCGAACTCGACGGCGTCGACGGCGCGGATGCCGCCGCCGTAGGTCTTGCCGAGCCCCGAGACTTCGAGGAGCGGGGTCCCCGCCTCGAGCTGCACCCGGTCGACGACCGAGGCGGACGGGGTGAGCCGGCGGCTGTTGAGCCCGGGAGCGGCGGCGACGAGGCGTCGGGTGTACGGGTGGGCGGGCGCCGTGAGCACGTCGACCGCGGTGCCGGTCTCCACGATCAGGCCCTTCTCGACGACCACGATGCGGTCGGCTCGGTCGGCCGCGACCGCGAGGTCGTGCGTGACGAGCAGAACGGCGGTGCCGTGGGCGGCCGCGAGCGACTGCATCCGGTCGAGCACGTGCCGTTGCACGGTGGCGTCCAGTGCGCTGGTGGGCTCGTCCGCGATCACCAGGTCGGGCTCGCAGGCCCACGCGATGCCGATCAGCACACGCTGGCGAAGCCCGCCGGAGAGCTCGTGCGGGTACTGGCCGACGCGCAACTCGGGGTCGGGGATGCCGACCTCGCGGAGGATCTCGACCGCGCGCGCGGCGGCGGCAGCCCGATCGAGCCGCCGGTGACGGCGCAGCGTCTCGGCGATCTGCTCGCCGATGCGCATGAGCGGGTTGAGGCTGTGCGAGGGATCCTGCGGCACGAAGCCGATCCGGCCGCCGCGGATACGACGCAGCGCCGCCTGCGGGGTCTTCAGCAGGTCGGAGCCGTCGAACACGATGGCCCCGGAGCGCGTGCGGGCCTCGACGGGCAGGAGCCGCACGAGCGCCGAGGCGATCGTGCTCTTGCCCGAGCCCGATTCACCGACCACGGCGACGATCTCGCCGCGGCCGACCTCGAGGTCCACGCCGCGGACGGCGGGGTGGGCCTTACGGCCGGTGCCGTAGTCGATGCGGAGGTCGGTGACCTTCAGCAGAGCGGTCATCGGTCGCCTCCGATCCAACGGGCCGCGCGGTTGACGGCCAGCACCACCGCCAGGATGACGGCGCCGGGCAGCAGGCTGAGCCACGGGGCGGTGGCCACGAAGTCGCGCCCGGACGACACGAGCGCACCCCACTCCGGAGCGGGCGGCTGGGCGCCGAACCCGAGGAAGCTGAGCGCCGACACCGACAGGATCGCGAGGGCGAGCTCGAGCGAGGCCATCGCGATGATCGGCCGCGCGGCGTTGGGCAGCACGTGGCGCACGAGGATCGCCGGGCCGCGGGCGCCGAGCGTGCGCGCCGCCTCGACGTACTCCTCGCTGCGTACCCGCAGCACCTGAGCACGCATGACGCGGGCGAAGGCGCCGGCGGTGCCGAGCCCGACGCCGAGGGCGATCGAGAGCGGTCCGAAGCCGAGCGAAGCGACGACGATGAGGGCGAGGAGGATGCCGGGGATGGCGATCAGCACGTCGACGAAGCGCATCGCGACGAAGTCGACGGGGCCGCCGAGGTAGCCGCACACGAGTCCGACGATCGAGCCGATCAGCACACCGGCGACGACCGCGAGGGCCGCGGCCGACAGCGAGAGCTGCGCACCGTAGACCACGCGCGAGAAGACGTCGCGGGCGAGGTGGTCGGTGCCGAACAGGTGCTCGAGGCTCGGGGGTGCGAGCCTCGCTGTGCCGACCGAGTCGAACGGGTCGTAGGGGGCGATGAGCTGGGGCGCGATCATCGCGAAGACGACGACCGCGATGAACAGCAGCGAGATCAGCAGACCGGGTTTGCGCAGGATGCTCATCGCTTCGCCTCCGTTCGTCCGCTCAGCCTCGTTCGGGTGCGCGGATCGATGACGCCGTAGAGACCGTCGACGATGAGGGTCACGACGGCGTAGACGGTGGCGACGACGATGACGACGCCCATCACCACGTTGGTGTCGCGGGCGAGCACGGCATCGACGGTGAGCCGGCCGATGCCGTCGCGCGAGAAGACCGTCTCGACCACGGCGGTGCCGCCGGCGAGATAGCCGATCTGCAGGCCGATGATCGTGATCGAGGGCAGCAGGGCGTTGCGCAGCACATGGCGGACGACGACCGTGCGCTGCGAGAGGCCCTTGGCGTTGGCGGTGAAGACGAAGGGGCTCGCGCCGGCGTCGAACACGGCGGCCGAGAACACCTGGAAGAAGATGGCGCCGGTGGGCAGCGCCAGCGTGATGCCCGGCAGCACGATGCTGGCGAAGCCGTTGGTGCCGGAGGCGGGGAACCAGCCGAATCCGAACGAGAACACGCTGATGAGCACCAGGCCGCTGAGGAACGCGGGGATCGCGATGCCCAGCGGCGGGATCTGCGTGACGACGTTGCGCACCCAGGCCGGCCGGGCGATGTAGGCCCAGACCGTGAACGCCAGCGCGCCGATGAAGCCCAGCACGAGGGCGAAGACCGCCACCGCCGCGGTGTGCGGCAGCGCGCGGCCGATCATGTCGACCACGGGCTGCCCGGTGGCGATCGAGATGCCGAGGTCGCCCCGGAACAGCGCGAGGAAGTTGACGATGTACTGCTGCCACAGCGGCCCGTCGAGGCCGTACCGCTCGCGCAGCGCCTGGAGGGCGGCGGGGTCGGTGGAGGTGGCGTCCCCGCCGCGCAGGGAGAGCGCGGCGAGGACGGGGTCACCGGGCAGCGCGTTGATCAGCAGGAACGCCACGGTGTAGGTCGCCCAGATCACGAAGATGCACTGTGCGATCTTCGGGATCAGGAATCGGGCGATCCGTCGTGCACGTGTTCCGGCGTCCGATCCGACGCGCTGCTCCGGTGCCGCCATCAGTCCGAGGTGACCGCGGTGTCGTACAGGTGCAGGCGGGCGGCCGAGTCGAAGGTGATGCCCTCGACGCCGGCGCGCGAGCCGTGCAGCTGGACGGTCTCGAGCGTCGGGATGACGTAGGCGCGCTCGGCGACGATCTGCTGGATCTGGTCGACGAGGTCCTGACGCGCATCCGCATCCGCCGTCTGCGCCTGCTCCTGGAGCAGGGCCTCGAGCTCGGCGTCGTCCACGATGCCCCAGCGCGACGGGGATGCCGTCGACAGCAGGGAGCGCAGCACGTCGGGGTCGGTGCGGGTCAGGCCGGCGCCGAGCAGCTCGTAGTCGCCCGAGGCGATCGTGCCGAAGAAGTCACCCGAGGCGACCATGTTGAGCTGCAGGTCGATGCCGACCTTCTTGAGCTCGATCTGGGCGGCTTCGAGCACGTCCTGCGCGTAGAAGGCGGTGACGGTGACGCTCAGTCGCTGGCCGTCCTTCTCGTAGATGCCGTCGGAGCCGAGGGTCCAGCCGTCGGCCTCGAGCAGCTCGGTGGCGCCGTCGGGGTCGTAGGCGAGGGTGTCGCCGAGATCGGTGTAGCCGGGGGTCGACGAGGTGAGGACGCTCGTGGGCGCCTGGCCGCTGAGCGAGCCCGCGACGACGTTGATCTGGTCGCGGTCGAGACCCTTGCTGATGGCCTGACGCACGGCCTCGTCGGCGAGGACGCCCGACGAGGTGTTGGCGATGAGCGAGTTCGGCACACCCGGGTTGGGCTTGGCGTACAGGTGGTACGCGTCGCCCGAGAAGCGCGACTCGTCGATGTAGGGCACGTCCTGGATGACGTCGTACTCGCCGGACTCGAGGCCGCCGGTGCGCACGCTCGCCTCGGCGATGATCGGGAACGACACCGAGGTCAGGTAGGCGTCCCCCTGGTGCCCGCGCAGCTCGGACGCCCAGTCGTAGCCCTCACGGCCGACGATCTCGACGGCGTCGTTGGGCACGTAGGACTCGAGCACGAAGGGGCCGGTGCCGACGATCGACTGGCAGCGGTCCTCGCCGGTGGCGGCGACGGTCTCCGCCGACAGGATGCCGAGCGACATCGTGGTGGCGCCCTGCTGGAACTGCACGTTCGGGGCCGAGAAGTTGACCGTGAACTCGGTGTCGCTGGTGACATCCGTGCCCGCGTAGCCGGCGAGGTAGCCGTTGGCGAGGGATGCCGATGCGCCGAGCGCCGAGATGGCGTCGAAGTTGGCGGCGACGACCTCGGAGGTGAGCGGCGTGCCGTCGCTGAAGGTGACGTCGTCGCGCAGGGTGAACGTGTACGACGTCAGGTCGTCCGCGGCCTCCCACGAGGTGGCGAGCCACGGCACGATCTCGCCCGTGTCGGGGTTCTGGTCGAGCAGCGAGTCGGTCAGCTGACGGCCGACGATCAGCGACGTCGTGACCGACGTCTGCTGCGGGTCGAGGCAGGTGGGATCTTCCTTCAGCGCGAACACGATGTTCTGCGCGACGTCGGCGCCGGGGGTGGCGGCCGACTCGGCGGCGCCCGCGGAACAGCCGGCGAGGGCGACCACGGCGGCTGCCGCGGTCAGCGGAACGGCGATGCGCCGGGCTCCGCGAGTACGTGAGGTGATCACTGGGTCTCCTTCGTGCGAGGACAGGGGCTGTGGAGCATGGGGGGAGTTCAGGCCGGCAGTGCGCCGGTGACGAGCTCACCGCGCGCGACGACAGCGACGATGTTCTCGGTGGTCAAGGTGTCGATGTCCTGCCAGGGCTTGCCCCGCACGACGACGAAATCGGCACCGCGGCCCGGCTGCAGCCGCCCGACCGTGGCGGTGAGCCCGATGGCGTCGGCCGCATCCGAGGTTCCGGCGCGGAGCGCCCGCTCGGCGCTCCATCCGAACGAGCGCTTCATGAGGCGCAGCTCCTCGAGCTGGTCACCGAAGCGCACCATGACGCCGTTCGCGTCCGTGCCGAGCACGAAACGGATGCCGGCGGCAGCGGCCCCGGCGAAGTTCTCGTCGCGCTCGGTGACGACGGCGCGGCCCTTCTCGGCGGCGTCGTCGCTGACCGGGAACCGGCGCTCCGCGATCGCGTCGTTGATGAGCAGGGTCGGCGCGACGGGGAGGTTCCGCTCGAGCAGGGTCTCCCAGTGGCGCTCCTGGATGCCGGTGCCGTGCTCGATCGAGTCGACCTCGAACTCGAGCGCGATGTCGACGCCCTCCGCGGTGTGGGTGTGCGCGGCCACCAGCATCCCCAGCGCGTGGGCCTCGTCGACGGTCGCCGCGATCTCCTGCGGGGTCTGGTTGCGCCAGCCCACCTTGTCGCCCATCGACAGCACGCCGCCGCTCGTGAAGATCTTGATGCCGTCGGCACCGGAGCGCGCCCAGCGGCGCACGAGCTTGCGGCACTCGTCGGGCGAGTCGGCCACGGGCGCACGGTGCGGGTAGTGCGGCGGCACGAAGAGGTCGCCGTGACCGGCGGTCATGCCCACCGCGCCGTGCACGCGCAGACGCGGTCCGGGGATGAGGCCGGCGTCGAGGGCACGGGCGGCCGAGAACTGCACGTCGCTGCCCGACAGGTCGCGCAGCGTCGTGACACCGGCGGCGGCCGCGTGCCGGGCGTGGGCGACGACGTGGAGCGAGCGCTCCGACTCGGGGGTGATGAGCGGCCAGGTCAGCCAGTCGGCGGGCGCGGCGCCGGCGGACGAATCGAGGTGCACGTGAGTGTCGATCAGCCCGGGGATGATGCTGAACTCGGACTCCGACGCGGCATCGGCGGGCGTCACCGCGGTGATGCGGTCGCCCTCCCAGCTGAGCGTGGCGGCACCGCGGTCGCTCTCGCCGTCCCAGACGGTGAGGCCGGTGAGGTTCTGCAGGATCGCGGGCACGGAGGACTCCTCGCGGGGACGAAGGTGGGGAAGGGGACGACGGTCGTCGGGGGGCAACGCTGTCCGGATCGCCACCATACCCGCGGCGACACGCCACAAATCAACAAGTGGCGTCATCCGGCGGAATATTTACCGGACTGAAACACGGAGCATTCGCCTGAAATGCGGGGTTCAGCGATGCTGGAACCGGTTCGGTCGTCAGCCGAACAGCACTCGCTTATCGACAAGCGGGTTCAGGCCCGCACACCCCACCCCCACGCCGCCGCGTGAGATCGGAGCACCATGCGCACAGCCGAAGCGACCCCGGGGCGACGGATCGTCGTCATCTTGGAACCCGGTGACGAGGTGCTGTCGTCGCTGGCCGAGGCGAGCCGCCGCCACGACGTGGCGCAGGCCGCCATCACGACCTTCAGCGGTGCGCTGCGCAACGCACGTCTCATCGCCTCCGACACGGTGCCGGCCGACCCCGAGCTGCCCCTGCCGGAATCGGTCGAGATCTTCTACACCGAGGGCGTGGGCTCGGGCACCATCACCCGCGGCGCCGACGGCGAGCCCGTCGTGCACGTGCACGTCGCACTGGGCGCGAAGGACCGTTCGGGGCTCGGCGCGGTCGGGCACCTGCTCCACGGCGAGACGCACTACGTCGTCGAGATCGTCCTCGAGGAGATCCTCGCGCCCACCCTGGTGAGGCGCCCGCATCCCGGGTCGAGCGGCATCCCGATCCTCGATGTGACCGAGAACGACACATCCCCGGAATCCGTCTGAGCCATGATGGGTGCAGCCGCGCTCGCGTCGAGAAGGGTTCGCCCGTGACATACCTGCCCCTGCCCCGGCCGCTCGGCGACCGGGCGCACCTGCGCGTGCTGCACGAGCTGCTGCGGTTCGTGCGCGAAGCGGCCGAGAGCCGCACGCCGCTGCCCGGTGAGCTCGAGCTCACCGCCCGGCTCGACTGCACACGCCAGCAACTGCGCAACGCCATGTCGAGCCTCGAAGCCCAGGGCATCGTGCGCCGCCGGCAGGGGTCGGTCACCACCGTCGACCCCATCGCCCTGCGGCTGAGCGTGCGGCTGGAGGAGCAGTTCGAGCACGCCGAGCTGCTGGACCGCCTGGGCTACCAGTCCCAGGTGCAGACCCTCTCGTCGGAGCGGACGGTGCTCGGCCCCGACGCCGGCGCCGTCATGGAGCTACCCGCCGAGATGCCCGCCTACGTCGTGCGCAAACGCTGGCGCGCGGACGGCGCCGTCGCGATGATTGCCGACGACCTGCTGCCGCTGGACGCACCCGACACCCCGATGGATGCGGATGAGTCGGTCTTCACGGCCGCGGCCCGCGTCTGGGGCGAACCCGTGATCTGGGAGGTCTCGACCCCGGGCGTCGCCACCCTCGACGACACGCTGGCCGAGCTTTTCGAACGCCCGGCGGGCACCCCCGTCATGACGTTCGAGATCGTGGGCATCGGGGCGAGCGGGCGCCGCCTCATGCACAGCGTCGAGTACCACGACCCCGACATCGTGTCGTACTCGCTGGTGCGCACGGTGCGCCCGCCGTGGGGCGGGGTCTGAGCCGACGCCTCCGGGCTCAGCCGCGATCCGCGGCGAAGACGTGCAGGCCGAGGTCGGCGCTCAGCGCCTCGGCCGCCACGCGTCCGCGCACGCTCGTGCCCTGCTCGTCGAGCGGCGGGCTGATGACCGCCGCTCCCAGCGCACCGGGCGCGGAGAGCACGATCGCCCCCGAGACGCCCGACTTCGCCGGGATGCCGACGCCCCGCATCCATCGCCCCGATCCGTCGTAGACGCCGCAGGTCGCCATGACCGACACCACGTCGCGGGCGATCGAGGCCGGCACGACCTGCACACCGGTCACGGGATTGCGGCCGCCGAGGGCGAGGGTCGCCCCCATGACGGCGAGCGCCTCGGCATCCACGAGCGTCGCGCAGGCTCGGGCGTAGACGGCCACCGCATCGTCGGCGCCGACGCGCAGCGTGCCCTCGGCGCGCATGAGGTGCGCGAGGGCGTGGTTGCGGTCGCCCAGCAGGTGCTCGCTCGCGGCGACGTCCTCGTCGACGGTGAGCTCGCGCCCCGCGAAGGACGAGAGCCCCTCGTGGATGCGGGCGTTGCGGGCGTCGACGTCGTCGCCGTCGACCAGCGCCGCGGTCAACAGTGCGCCCGCGTTGACCATGGGGTTCGGCGGGCGGCCGGTGCCGGTCTCGAGCTTGATCGCGTCGAAGGCCTCACCGGTCGGCTCGATGCCGATGCGATCGAGTGCCTCCCCGTCGGTGTCGAGCAACGCCAGGGCGAAGAGGAAGGGCTTCACTGCGGACTGCACGCTGAACGCCGCGTCCGCCTGGGCGCTGGCGCGGATCGAGCCGTCGGGCAGGGCGAGCGCGATGCCGCAGAGGTCGGGGTCGGCGTCGGCCAGCTGCGGGATGCTCGCATCGACCTCGCCGCCGCGCTCGTGGCACACGCGATCCCGGAGCGCATCGAGGTCGTACGAGGTGGGGTCCGAGGCGGAAGTCATCCCCCGAGCCTGCCAGCCCGGCCCGGAAACGGCTCCGGGGCTTGCGCCGCCGGGGGCTCAGGCCGGGGCGTCCTGGAGGAAGGCGAGTCCTTCGCGTCGGAAGTCGCGCGACCCGGGGGCGTTGAAGTGGTGGCGGCCGGGGATCTCGAAGAAGCGGCCCTCGGGGCAGGCGGCGGCGAGCGCCTTCGACCCGTCGATGACGGCGTCGAGCGAGCCGGTGGCGAACAGGATCGGCTGCGCGGGCGCGCGGTCGGGGTCCGGGTCGGAGGCCCCTGACGCCCGCATCCCCTCGGCGATCGCGACGAGGGCCAGCGGGTCGTTGCCCGGTACCCGCTCCACCAGCTGGATGTAGTTCTGGGTGACGCGATCGGTGACCGGAACCCCCTCGGTCAGATAGGCGCGCGCCTGATCGATGTCGAGACGGCTGAGCGGGATGCCGTCGGGCACGCCGCCGAGGATCACCCGCTCGAGGCGGTCGGTCAGATCGAGCGCGACCTCCCAGCCCACGCGGGCGCCGAGCGAGTACCCGACGTAGACGGCGGTGTCGATCAGGTAGGTGTCCAGCACCGCTTCGACGTCGCGCGCCATGGCGCGGAGCCCGTAGTCGCGCGCCTCGTGCGGCTTGTCGCTGGCGCCGTGGCCGCGCTGGTCGACGGCGAGCACGCGGTAGCCGGCGCGCAGCAGATCGCGCACCCATCCCGTGTTCACCCAGTTGTCGCGCGTGCTCGAGGCGAACCCGTGCACGAGCAGCGCGGTGGGGTCGGCGTCATCACCCCAGGAGTACGTCGCGATGCGGAAGCCGTCTTCCGACATCACGAGAACGGGGTCGGGGATCTGGGTCAGGTCGGGCAGCGGCGTACTCACGCCCTCCATCCTCCTCCCGTCCGCTCCGTTCGACGACGGCCGGACGGCGTCAGGCCCAGAATCCGACGTGGGCGAGGGCGGCCTCGTCCTCCAGCAGCGGGCCGACGACCTCGATGGGGCGCTGCCCGCGGGCGAAGACCTCACGGCACGGCAGCGAGAAGGTGGGGTTCTCGGGGTGGTCGCCCGTGAGCCCCAGCAGCCGGTGCTCGGAGAGGGCGTAGACGACGCGGTCGATGCCGCACCAGTACGCCGCACCCGCGCACATCGCGCACGGCTCTGCGCTCGTGAAGAGCGTGGAACCCGCCATGCCGTCCGCCCCGAGCACCCGGAAGGCGGCGGCGACGGCCTGCAGCTCGGCGTGCTGGGTGGGATCCCCCTCGGGCGGGAGCGAGTTGTTGCCGCACGACGCGACGATCTCGCCCGCCGCGCTCACCACGATCGAGCCGAAGGGATGCGTGCCGCTCGCGCGAGCGCGCTCGGCCACGGCGATGCTCTCGCGCAGGAATCCGAGGTCGTCTTCTGTCAGCTCGTGCGCCATCGTCTCCCCTTGTGAACAAGTGCTACGTCTCGACTTTCACCGTAACGCGTGAATCCCCGAGAATCAGCGGCAGCAGTTACGCGGGTGTTACAAGCACCGAACGACCTGTCGTCAACTTGTCAACAAGTGCCGTCGGGCCGATACGGTTCCTGAGCAACCCACCCGCTTTCGAAAGGGCCCCATGCCGTACTCCCCCGCCACCGCTCGGATCGACGAGGAAGCGATCCGCGCGCTGCCGAAGGCTGAAGTCCACGTCCACCTCGAGGGCACGTTCTCCCTGCTCGACCTGCTGACGCTGGCGAAGGAGAACGCGGTCGCCCTCCCGGGCCCGGCCGCGACGCTCTTCGACATCTCCACCCACACCGGCTTCGACGCCCCCGACGTCACGACCGGCGGAGGCGCCGGCGCCGGTTCCGCCGGCCTCTCGGGCTTCCTGCGCTTCCTCGACTGGCAGTGCGGTCTCGTGCGCACCCCGGCGCAGGCCGCCCGGGTGGCCTACGCCTTCGCGGCACGCCAGAGCGCCTCCGGCATCCGCTACAGCGACGTGATCGTCAATCCCACGCACTGGAACGCCTGGCGCGGGCGCGACCTCGCCCTCTTCGACGCGCTCGCGGCCGGCTTCGACGAGGCCGACCAGGACGGCCTGTGCCGGGTGGGCATGGCGTACTCGCTGCTGCGCAACCAGAGCGCCGCCGAGGCCGAGGCCGCGGTCGCGGGCCTCGTCTCCGCCCGCCCGCGCCGCGTCGTCGCACTGTCGGTCGACGGCGACGAGAAGGTCACCGGTCGCACCGGCGAGAAGTTCCAGCACGCCTTCGCCGCCGCCGCGCGCGCCGGCCTCCGCCGCACCGTCCACGCCGGCGAGTCGAGCGGGCCCGAGGGCGTCTGGGACGCCATCGACCTGCTGCAGGCCGAACGCATCGACCACGGGGTGCGCGCGATCGAGGACCCCGCCCTCATCGAACGTCTCATCGCCGACGACATCAGCCTCGGCGTGTGCCCCCGCTCCAACGTCACCCTCGGCATCTACCCCAGCTGGGAGCAGCACCCGCTCCGCCGGCTGCTCGACGCCGGTGTCCCGGTCACCCTCAACACCGACGACCCGGCGCCGCTCGGATCGACGCTCGAGTCGGACTGGGCGGTCGCCGCGGAGCAGTTCGGCTTCACCTACGACGACCTCGTCGGCTTCGCCGCCCGGTCGATCGAGGCCTCCTTCGCCGATGCCGACACGAAGGCCGCCCTCCGTGCCGACCTCGCCGAGCACACGGCGGTCGTTCCCGCATGATCCGTCGCCGTCGCCAGCTGATCGCCCTCGCCGCCTGCGGCGCGGGGGCGATCGCGCTGGCGACGGCCGTCTCCGCATCGGCGTGGGCGACCGACGACCGTGTCGAGCTCGCCACGGTCGTCGCATCCTGGCCGGCCGCGTACGAGGCCACCGGGATGAAGTCCGAACCGCTGTACACCGAGCACATCGCCGTGTCGCGCGACGACGACACGTTCCGGGTGCGCATCGAGGTGCTCGGGCAGGGCGACGCGGCGCTCGGCACGCAGGACAGCACCGTGCGCGTGGCGGACGACGGCACGGTCTCGTGGGTGTCGGGCTGCACCAAGACGCCCGCGCTCTGCGCCGACGACACCCAGCTGCGGGGCTTCCTCGCCACGGCGGCGCTCGTGGGCCTCGACCGGCAGGGGCGTCTGCCCGCCACCGGCACGGCCCGCGACCTGCACGGCACCGCCGTCGTCTGCGTCGCCGACGCCGACCTGCACCCGGATGCGGCGCCCGCCACCGTGCGACTCGACCCCTGCTTCGACCGCGCGACCGGTGCGGTGGTCGGGCACTACTCGCCCGGCAGCGACGCCTTCGTCGGCGCGACCCTCGCCCCCGGCTTCACCGTGACCGGCCCCTGACTTCCCCCGCAAAACCCCATCCACAGCACGCCCCGAAAGGACCCACCCCATGCGCACCCGCCCTCTCCTCGCCGCAACCGTGGCCGCCACCGCCGCGATCGCCCTCGCCGGCTGCTCCGTCTCCGTCTCCGAGACCTCGGAGACCGTCACCAGCGACGACGTCGTCCGCGTCGGCGCCCTCACGCCCGGCAACGCCAACGACGGCGCGTTCAACCAGTCGCTCGCCGACGCCCTCGCCCAGCTCGAAGAAGAAGGCCTCATCGAGTACGAGCTGCGCGAGCAGATGGCCGACCCCGCCACGAGCGAGCCGGTCGCCGCCGACTTCGCCAGCCAGGGCTTCGACCTCGTCATCGGCCACGGCATCGAGCTCGGTGACGCGATCTTCTCGGTCGCCGAGGACTTCCCCGACACCGCGTTCACCGCGTCGGGCGGCCTCGACATCCTCGACCGCTACACCGACAACGTCGAGACCTGGACCTACGACTCCTCGCAGGTCGGCTACCTCTCGGGCTACATCGCGGGCCTCACCGGCGCCACCCCCATCGGTCGCGTCGAGAGCATGGAGCTCGACTTCGTCGTCGCCACCGACGAGTTCTTCCAGCAGGGTGTCGCGGCCGCGAACCCGGCCGCGTCGCTCCTGCCCGTCGTCTACGCCGGCAGCTTCGACGACGCCGAGGCCGCCGCATCCGCCACGACGGGTCTGATCGACCAGGGCGCGCAGCTCGTCTACACGACCGGTGACGGCATCGCCGCGGGTGTCGGCGCCGCCGCCGCCGAGGCCGGCGTGCTCTCGATCGGCGTCTCGCCGGCCGCGGGTGCCGAGGCGCTCGCGACGAACGTCTCGACGGTCGACATCGACATGTACCCGATCGTGAAGGCCTGGGTCGAAGAGGTCGCCGATGGCGAGTTCGGCGGCAAGGGCGTCACCTCGACGCTGGCCAACGGCGGCATCGTCTTCCAGGAGATCAACGACGTCGACGGCGCCGTGCCCGCCGACGTCGCCGCCAAGGTCGACGAGCTGATCGCCGGCCTCGCAGACGGAAGTGTCACCATCTCCTGATGAGCTTCTCTGCTTCCGAGACCGACCGGGCGCTCGTCGCCCGGTCGGTCTCCAAGACCTTCGGCGCCGTGCGGGCCCTCGACGACGTCGACATCGTCGTGCGTCCCGGCACGGTGCATGCCCTCGTGGGCGAGAACGGAGCAGGCAAGTCGACGCTCGCGAAGATCCTCGCGGGCATCGAACCGGCCGGCCGCGGCACGATGACGCTGGACGGCACCCCCTACGCACCCCGCGACCGCGCCGACGGGAAGACGCGCGGCATCAACATGGTGCCGCAGCAGCTCAGCCTGGTGGGCGAGCTGACCCTGGTCGAGAACCTGCTGCTGGTCGGCGAGCGCCGCATCGCCCGACGACGCACGGCCCGCGCCCTGCTGGTCGACACCCTGGCCCGCGCGGGCGTCTCGGTCGATCTCGACGTCCCCACGGCGCGCCTCAGCCAGGCGCACCGCCAGCTCGGCGAGATCGTCGTCGCGCTGGCCGAAGGCGCGACCACCCTGATCCTGGACGAGCCGACCGCGAGTCTCGGTCCGCTCGAGGTCGGCGGCCTGTTCGCCCATCTGCGCGCGCTCTGCGAGAGCGGCACCGCGGTCGTCCTCATCACCCACCGTCTCGACGAGGTCCGCGCCGTCGCGGACGAAGTGACGGTGCTCTCGCACGGACGCCGCGTGCACCACGGCGACGCGCGCGGACTCTCCCCCGCCGAGATCGCCCGCCTCATGGTCGGCGACCTTCCCGACCCCGCTCCCCGAGCGCCGCGCACGCCGGGGTCTCCGGTCCTCAGCGCGCACGCCGTCAGCGCCGACGCCGAGACGGATGCGGCGCTCGCCGAGCTCTCGCTCACCCTCCGCGCCGGCGAGATCGTCGGCGTCGCGGGCGTCGCGGGCAGCGGGCAGAACACGCTCGTCGACGTCCTCGCGGGGCTCCGAGCACCCACATCCGGCCACCTCGAGTTCGAGGGCAGCACCGCCCCCACCGCCGTCGATCTGCTGCGCGGGGGCGTCGCCTGGATCCCCGAGGAGCGCTCCGACGCGCTCGTGCCCACCCTCACGCTCGGCGACACCCTGTCGCTGTACGCCGCCGCCCGTGGCACACGGTCGACGCGTGCCGAGCGGCGCGCCGTCCGCGGCGGCGCCGCCGATCATCTGCGCGACTTCGACGTGCGCCCGCCCGTCCCCGCCCTCGCCGCCGGCGGCCTCTCGGGCGGCAACCAGCAGAAGCTCCTCGTCTCGCGCGAACTGGGTCCCACCGGCCCCGGCGGCGGCGCACCGCGCGCGGTGCTGGCGTACGGCCCCACGCAGGGACTCGACCTGCGTGCCGCGCAGGCCATCCGCGACCGGTTGATCGCGGCCGCCGAAGCCGGCGCCGCCGTGCTCGTGGCCTCGCACGACCTCGAGGAGATCCGCGGGCTCGCCGACCGTGTCCTCGTGATGTTCTCCGGGCGCATCGTCGCCGACCTGCCCGCAGCCCAGGCCACCACCACGCGCGTCGGCGCGGCCATGGCGGGACTCGACGCGAACGCCGAGGAGGCGTCATGACCGAACTGACCGAACTGCTGCCCACCACGGCCGAGCTCGTGCGGTTGCGCGCCGTGGCCGCCGGCCACGTACGTCCCGACGTCATCGTCCGCGGCGGCCTGGTGCAGTCGCCCGGCACCGAGGAGTGGCTCGAGCGCGACGTGCTGATCGCCGGCCGCCACATCGCCGCCCTCACCCCCTGGGATCACGTCGCCGAGGCGAGCACCGAGATCGACGCCCGCGGCTCGCACGTCGTGCCCGGCTTCATCGACACCCACCTGCACATCGAGTACACCAACCTCACCCCCGGCGAGCTCGCCCGCCTGTCCGTGGCCCGCGGCACGACGACCGTGCTGACCGACCCGAACGGTTCGGCGAACGTGTGGGGGGCCGCGGGCATGGACGTGCTGCTGCGCACCGACACCCCGCTGCACGTGTTCCAGCAGGTGTCGCCGACGACCCCGGGCTCATTCGACCTGGAGCGCGGCGGCGCCGTCATCCCCGAGGACGTCGTGCGCGCCCGACTGCACGACGACGTCACCGTCACGCTCGGCGAGACCAACCCGTTCGACTTCGGCGAGATCTCGACGGGACGCTTCCGCGAGGCGCTCGTGGCCGGCCGGCGGATCACCGGGCACACCGCCGCGCAGACGCACGAGACGCTGTGGGGGTACCTGGCCGCCGGCATCAGCGACGATCACAACGCCGCGACCGTCGAGGAGGTCCTGGAGCGCACGCGACTGGGCGCCATGATCACCGTGATGGGCTCGTCCCTGACCGACAACACCGTGCCGCTCTTCGCCGACCTCGACGCGATCGCCCCGGCTCTGCGACACCTCAGCTTCTGCGCCGACGACAAGCACGCCCACGACCTGAGCACCCAGGGCCACATCGACCACCACGTGCGCCAGGCGATCCGCTTCGGGATCGACCCGCAGCTCGCCTACCGCATGGCCACGACGCAGCCCGCGCACTACTACCGGCTCGATCAGGCGGTCGGCGTCCTCGCCCCGTCGCGCCTGGCCGACCTCCAGATCATCCCCGACCTCGCCGAGGTGCGCCCCTCCGTCGTGATCGTCGCCGGCGAGGTCGTCGCGCGCGACGGCGCCGCCCTGTTCGCGAACACGGACGAGCTGCCCGACTGGGTCTACGGCACCGTCCACCTCCCCGACGTGCAGGCGCCCGACCTGCTGCGCGTCTCGGCACCCGACGACGCCGCGACCGTGCAGGTGCGGGCGATGGAGATGTACAACGGGTACTTCAAGCGCGCCTTCACGGCGACCCTCCCGGTCGTCGACGGCGAGGTGGCCGCCGACCCCGCGCAGGACGTCCTGAAGATCGCGGTCATCGACCGCCACCACGGCGAGGGTCTCGCCGGCATCGGATTCGTGCGGGGCTTCGGCCTGCGACGCGGGGCGATCGCGATCACCATGAACTGCCCCAACATGAACATCTCGGTCGTGGGCGCCGACGACGCGTCCATGCGCCTCGCCGTCGAAGAACTGGGGCGGATGGGGGGCGGTTTCGTCACGGTCGCCGACGGCGAGGTCGTCGGGCGCGTGCCGCTGCCGGTGGGCGGCATGATGAGCGCCGCCCCGTTCGAGGAGACCGCGGCGGCGCTGGCCGCAGGCCACGCGGCCACGCACGCGCTGGGATGCCGCATCCCCTCGCCGTACATCATCCTGTCGTTCGTGGGCCTCTACGCCGTTCCCGACCTGGGGCTCACCGAACTCGGGCTCATCGACGCCGCCACCCAGCGGTTCGTCGAGGTGCTCCTGCCCGGGCCCGTCGACGCCTGCGGCCACGACCACGCCGACGGCGGCGTGTGATGTCGGCCCGCGTCCGCAGTCTGGTGCTCACCGGCGCCGTCGTCGCGGCGGTGCTGCTGGTCGCCACCGCCCTCATCCTGTTCGCCGGCGCCGACCCGCTCACAGGACTCCGCGGACTCGTCGAGGGCGTCTCGAGCTCGCCCTACCGCGTGGGCGAGCTGCTCGTCGGAGCTGTCCCCATCGCGATCGTCGCACTCACCCTCATCCCGGCCCTCCGCGCCGGCGTGTTCTCGGTGGGCGCCGAGGGCCAGGTGACGATCGGCGCCATCCTCGCCACCGCCGCCGTCCTCGGTCTCCGAGACCTCACCGGCGACGCCGCGCCCGCGCCGCTGTACTGGGTCGTCGGGATGATCGCGGGGGCCGTCGGCGGTGCCGCGTTCGCGCTGATCCCCGCCTGGCTCGCCTCCCGCTGGCGCGTCAACGTGATCCTCTCGACGCTGCTGCTCAACTACGTCGCCATCGGCATCCTCGGCTTCACGCTGCGCACCTGGCTCGCGAGCCCCGACGACACCGCCACGCCGCAGAGCGAACGCCTGCCGGAGGCCGCGTCGCTGCCCGCCCTCATCCCCGGCACCCGCGCCCACATCGGCGTGCTGCTGGTCATCGTGGCCGTCGTCGTGTTCGAGTGGTGGCGTCGCACCTCGCAGGCCACCCGCGTGGCCGTCTTCGCCGAGCGCCCCGCCCTCGCCCTGCGTCTGGGTGCCACGCGCACCCGCACCCTGTACGGCACCATGCTCGTCTCCGGCGCGGGCGCCGGCGTCGTCGGCTGGATGCAGATCGCCGGCGTCAACGAGCGGCTCCTCGGCTCGGTGTCGGGCGGCGTCGGCTTCTCGGGACTCGCCGTGGCGCTGCTCGGCGGGCTGCTGCCGGTCGGCATCGCGGCGGCCGCGGTCTTCTTCTCGGCTCTCACCGTGGGCGCGGTCGGCATGCAGTCCGCCACCGGCACCATCCCCTCCTCCATCTCCGATGTCATCAAGGGAGTGCTGCTGCTGGGCGTCGCCGTCATCGCCGCCTCGCGGCCGGGTCTCGTGGCCCCCGCGCATCCGGCTCCCGCGCCGGCCCCCGACGACGGTGCGTTCGCTCCGAGTGAGATCGCCGACGCCACCGCAGCATCGGGCGAACCCGCGCTCGAACCGGCCACCACCGACACGGAGACCACCCGATGAGCATCGAACTCTGGGCCTCGATCCTCGCCGGGGCGCTCGCGCTGGCGACCCCGCTGGTGATCGCCGGCCTCGGTGAGGGCTTCGTCGAGCGCGCGGGCCGCCTCAACCTCGGCATCGAGGGCATGATGATCCTCGGAGCCTTCTCGGGGGTGTTCGCCGGCAGCTTCTTCGGGCCGTACGCGGGCCTGCTGGCGGCGGTCGTGACCGGCATCCTGCTGGCGCTGCTGATGAACGTGCTCGTCTACGCGCTGAAGGCCAACGAGATCGTCGTGGGCCTCGCGATCACGATGCTCGGGCTGGGCTTGTCGACCTACCTCTACCAGCTGTGGGTTCCCGCCGGCACGACGAACGTCAGCGTCCCGACCATCGCCCGCCTCGACATGGGCCCGCTCACCGACATCCCGCTGATCGGACCGATGCTGTTCGGACAGAGCCCGCTCGTCTACGGCACCGTGCTTCTGCTGGTCGCCGCGTGGGCGGTCATGCGGTTCACGCGCTTCGGCCTGCAGGTGCGCGCCGTCGGCGCCGACCCGACCTCCGCCGCCCTGCGCGGCGTCCGCCCCCGTGCGGTCGGAGCACGTGCCCTCATCATCGGCGGCGCGCTGGCGGGTCTCGCCGGCGCCGTCATCTCGCTCGGCGTCATCGGTTCGTTCACGCCCAACATGACGGCCGGCCGCGGCTACATCGTGCTCGCGATCGTCATCATGGGGCGCATGACACCCATCGGCATCGCCCTGGGCGCCGTGCTGTTCGGCTTCCTGCAGAGCTTCTCGCTGCTCTCGCAGTCCACCAGCATCCAGCTGCCGAGCGAGGTCTACCAGACGCTCCCCTACGTCGTGACCCTGATCGTGCTCGTGCTGACCTCGCGCGCGCAGCTGCGTCGCCAGGCCAGCCGCCTGAGCTTCGCCTGACCCGCCCTCCTCCTTCGTCCCCGCCCCTTCGTCCCCGCTCCTTCGTCCCCGACCGAAAGACCCGCCATGCTCAGCCGCCCCTCGTCCGTCGCCGTTCCCACCTCCGAGCAGCACTGGGTCGACACCGTCACCGCCCTCGCATCCCGATTCGGTGAGACCGTCGCCGCCGACGATGCCGCGGCGCGACTGCCCATCGAGCACCTGCGCGAGCTGAACTCCTCGGGCCTCGACGTCGCGTTCCTGCCGCGCGAGCACGGGGGCGAAGCGCTCTCGTACGCCACGCTGGGCGCGATCGTGCGCACGCTCGCGGCATCCCACCCCGCCGTGGCGACGGTGTGGCTCATGCACCTGGGCGCCGCGCACGCGCTCGTCACCCTCTCGAACGACGAGCAGGCCGCGTTCTTCGCCGCCGAGCTGGCCGCCGGCAAGCGGTTCGCGAACGCCCTCTCGGAGCCCGCAGGCGGCAACCACTTCCTCGCGTCGCAGCAGGATGCCGACGTCGTCGGCGACGACTGGGCGCTCACCGGTCGCAAGCTCTTCGTCTCGGGATCCGAGGCCGCCGATCACCTCTTCCTCAACGCCCGCGTCGACGGCGGCCCGGCGTTCTTCGGCGTGACGATCGACGACACCGTCTCGTTCCCTCCGATCGACGAGACGATGGGCATGCGCGCGACGCGCAGCCGCACCATCCTGTTCGACGGCACGCCGCTGCTGCGCTCGCGCCTCACCGGCCCGCCCGCACCCGAGTACGCCAACCTCATCACCGTCGGCTTCGCGTTCCTCTCGATCGGCATCGCCGAGTCGGCGATCGACGCCCTGTCGACCACGGCGAACCGCAGCAAGGGCGGCACGAGCCTGGCCGACGTGTCGTGGGTCAAGCAGGAGACCGGACTCGCGTGGGCCGAGGTGACTGCCGCCAAGCTCATGGCCGAGCGCACCGCCTGGCTCGCCGACCAGCGCTCGCCCGAGTCCATGCCCGCCGCGACCGAGACCAAGATGCTCGCGAACGAGGTCGCCAAGCGCGCCGCCGCGCTCGCGGTGCGGGTCGGCGGTGGCGGCGGATACCTCGTGGCCTCCCCCATCCAGCGCATCTTCCGCGACGCGCAGGCCGGCGCCCTCATGGCCTACTCCGTGCCCTTCAGCTCCGAGCTCGTCGGCGGCTGGGTCCTCGGCGCCTGACCCGCCTGCGGGTGCGGGTGCGGGGTGGGGTCGGGCCGGGGCGGAGTGGCGTCGGGCCGGGGTACTGGCGGCGGCTGCACAACGGCGGACCGAAGCGCCCGACACCCCGCATCCACACCCTCAGCCCCGGCGTGTCGCCCGCCCCATCCGCCGTTGTGCACGGGATGGGGCAGGCCCGACCCTCGGTGGGCCCCGCCCGGGCCATGGGTGAGAACGGGCACGCGGCCCGGACCCCACCCGCACAACGGCGGAACAACGAGCGCGACACCCCGTATCCACACCCCCGGGCCCGGCGTGTCGCCCGCCGCATCCGCCGTTGTGCACGGGATGGGGCGACTCAGGCGTCCGCCGTTGTGCAGAGCGAGGGATGCGGGCCGCCCGGCGTGCCCGATGGGCGCCGAGCATGACCACCCACCCACCCCACCCCCCCCCCCCCCCCCGCCGGGCGCGCGGGCGGCCCCGCCCGCGCGGGGCCGCCGGGGGCCGCCCCCCC